>NZ_JPOL01000002.1:0-7500 GCF_000733945.1 Flavimarina sp. Hel_I_48 | reverse complement strand
GGGTCGGCCATATAGGCCATGCGCCGCATCGAGCGCACCTCCAGGCTCAAAAAACCGAACTCCTCCACCACCATCCCCGTCAGCCTGTAGACCCCCTTCCCAACAAAAGGGTGCCCCCGGGAAACCCCAGGGAAATGTACCGTGTCCAACCAATTGCCGTTTTCGCAGTCTTCTACAATACTAATTATTGATTCTTACCATACATTAATCGTAAGATTTCGGTAATTTTGAATAAGATTTTCGACTAAATCTTTTTAATGAAAATGTATGAAAACTGTAGTTGTAGGGTTAAGTGGAGGAGTAGATAGTAGTGTATCAGCCTATCTTCTTAAAGAGAAAGGATATAATGTTATAGGCTTGTTTATGAAAAATTGGCATGATGACTCTGTGACTATATCAGATGAATGCCCCTGGCTTGATGATAGCAACGATGCTATGCTTGTCGCAGAAAAGTTGGGAATTCCGTTTCAAACTGTCGATTTGAGCGAAGAGTACAAAGAACGTATTGTAAATTATATGTTCAATGAGTACAAACAGGGTCGAACTCCTAATCCTGATGTTCTTTGCAATAGGGAAATCAAGTTTGACGTCTTTATGAAATTGGCCTTAGAATTAGGCGCTGATTATGTTGCAACAGGTCATTATTGTCAACGTGGTATTATTTCCGATGATAATAAAAGTCGTTTTCAATTGTTGGCTGGAGCGGATGCTAATAAAGACCAATCCTATTTTTTGTGTCAACTTTCTCAAGAACAGCTAAAGAAAACCCTTTTCCCTATAGGGCATTTGCAAAAGGCGGAAGTAAGGCGCATTGCCAAAGAACAAGATTTAATTACTGCAGATAAAAAAGATTCTCAGGGACTTTGTTTTATAGGTAAGGTAAAGTTACCGGAATTTCTTCAACAAAAATTACAACCTAAGGAAGGTCTCATCATTGAAATTCCAAGTGAGGTATCCCTTGATAAAACTATGAATCCTAAGGAAAGTTCTCCCAATAACACGTATATAAATAATGTAATTCTACAAGCTAAAAAACCTAAATATAATTCTTCAGACGGTAATATTGTAGGCAAACATCAGGGGGCTCATTATTTTACAAAAGGTCAACGTAAAGGTTTGGCTGTAGGAGGAACGGTTGAACCTCTCTTTGTTATTGACACTGACGTGGAAGAGAATATAATTTATACTGGTCAGGGGAAAAACCACCCAGGCTTATATAGAAGCGCTCTTTTTATCAAAGAGGTGGAAATCCATTGGGTACGTAGTGATCTTAAATTATTGCCTGATCAAGAAATGGAAATTAAAGCAAGAATCCGTTATCGCCAACCTCTTGAAAAGGCAATCCTTCACAAAATGGAAAATGGAATGTATGTATCTTTTGAAAATCCACAATCGGCAATTTCAGAAGGACAATTCGTAGCATGGTATGAAGGTAATGAGCTTCTGGGGAGTGGTGTTATATCCTAAATAAACTATGAAAATTATTCTTATTCTCTTATTTATCTCCTTTTCGGTACATGCGCAGCAAGAAGACGCCCTTGTTTATCTTGTTGATAAAGAGAATGTAGAAGAATTTATTAATCAACCAAATACGATACTTAGTCAAAGGTCAATTGATAGAAAGGGTAGGCATAGTACACCAATCGATAGTAGGGATGTCCCGGTAAATGAAGAATTCATAACTATTTTAAAGAACAAAGAACATGTTCAGGTACTTGCCAAATCAAAATGGATGAATAGCGTCTACATACGTGGTGACCTAACGGAAATTGAAAAATTGAAAGATCTGTATTTTGTAGCATCTATTGAATTTTTGAATAAAACATTGAACCAGCCAAATTTAGAAAAGGATGAACTTCCTAAAAATAGTGTTGTATACAATGTTCGCGATTACAATTATGGTAGTGCTTTAAATCAAACGCAGATGATATCCCTGGAAAGTTTACATGACAGAGGCTTGAATGGGGATGGGATGCATATTGCAATAATGGATAGTGGATTTCCAAACATTACTGAAAATCCGGCATATTCATCCCTTATTTCGGAAGGTAGATTACTTGGTACTTATGATTTTGTAGATCGTAGCAGAAATGTTCAGGGATTTGGCACACATGGTAGCCAGACATTAAGTGTAATGGCTGGTCTCAAAGAAAATGAATTTATAGGAACTGCGCCACAAGCTTCGTATTATTTATTTCGAACTGAATTTACCCCATCAGAAAATCCTGTAGAAGAAGCATGGTGGGTTGAAGCGCTCGAGCGTGCTGATAGTTTGGGCATTGATGTGGTCAACACCTCATTAGGTTATCGCGATTTCGATGAAAGTAAATACAATTATGGTTATGAAGATCTTGATGGAAACACTACAATTTCCGCACGCGGTGCAAACATAGGTTTTGAAAAGGGGATGTTAATTGTTACATCTGCTGGAAATGATGGTCAAGCAACCTTTAATACGGTTGCTACTCCAGCTGATTCACCTGGAGTACTTTCTATTGGTGCTGTAGATTCATTGGGAGAATATGCTGCCTTCAGTTCTATGGGGCCCACGGTGGATGGTCGTATTAAGCCAGATGTTATGGCACAGGGTAAAAGCACGGCGATATTAGACACCAATGGCAACCTGGATTTCGTAAATGGCACCTCTTTTAGTTCACCTATAATTGCCGGTGCAGCAGCTTGTTTATGGGAAGGATTACCCTCTTTAAAAAATTCACAGATTATGGATCTGATTCGTGAATCAGGAAGTCAATACTTAAACCCTAGTAATGAGATGGGATATGGTATTCCTAATTTTGAAAGTACCTATCAAAAAGGTCTTCTTTTGAAACTTAATAATGATTTCTTTCAAGATCGCTTTGGGATTGCTGAAAATCCAGTAGCTAGTGAGGTGGTTTTTTCTATTCCACATGGGATTTTACATGCTGATATTCAGTTTTTTGATGTTTTAGGTAAAAAAATTCTACAAACGAAAATCACGAATTCTGCGAATCGTGTGAATGTATCGCAATTTGATTCTGGGATCTACATCGCATTGATTACTAGTGGCAGAATATCAAATAGCTTTAAAATTATCAAGCGCTAATGCACTCTAATGAAATCACTTCACTTTTTTCTGTAAAATATTCTCTTATTTAAACCAGAATAATAAGGAACATCGATGGGCAACTCGCTAGCCCGGCAAGTAAAGCCCGTGGTTTGGACTAGATAGGGGCAAATTCAATACCCTGATATTTTTGAAAAACATATTTAGAAATGCGAACAAACTACTAAAAGACCTTTGCTTTGTACGGATATTAATAGGATAATGAGATTTATTATTTAAATACATGTGAAAATAGTTTTCTCATCTGCTGGAAATCCTAATATATGGACTCCATTTTGAAAATAATATGGAATTACGGTAGTACATGTGTTAAGTAGTTTGAAATTTGGGCCGAAAACAGAAGGAGCTGGCGTAGATGCTATTGTGTAGAACGTTTTAAACCTTTTATATAGCCACTACTGAAAGTAATGGTCATAATATTTTCAACATTGATGCCAGTGAAGGAGCAACCAGAATAGCATTAAATGACCTCGTTCCTGTTCGATTTCTTTATTTTTAGCATATAGGGAGATAGAAGCACTATATACCGAAAATAACACCAAGGTAAAGCTCATGGAGCTATTTGGTAAAGCTCCTGTAAAAAAGGGTATGTTTGAAGAGTGATATGAATAACGGGGAAATGCAAATAGGACAAATTTGTGCATCAATTCATGATATCAAACCTGCTGCTCAAATCGCAAAGGAAATCATTCTTGAATTTGAAGATACCAGAAAAAATGTTATGATACTTGAAATAAATTTTCTATATCAATGTGATTACGGAATTTTCCTTTTCAGATAGTCTTCTTCTAAGTACGTAATATCGATCAAGTCTGTAGATAGTCTTTCAATTACTATAATTTTTTACACGATTACGCCTTCTATTGTATACGAAATAGTAGTTAAGAAACAAGTGTTTTTTCAAATTTTCATTTTCGTAAAAAAGCGTTAAAGAAGTTTAATATATATATATTTACCACATCTTAACTTAGAAACCATTGATACCTATTGTATTTGTAATACTAGCTTTCTCTACTGCTTTTATTATCAGTATTATCACGTTGCCTGAAATTATAAAAGTGATTATGGGCAGGGAGGTCTTTGATACTCCAGGAGGTCGAAAACTTCATGTAGGAAACATTCCTACAATGGGTGGGGCCGCTATTTTTGTTGGTTTTATTCTTTCTGCTCTTGTTTGGGTTCCCATGGAAAATCTTGGAACTTTTAAGTATCTCTTTTTTGCTTTGATTTTACTTGCTTTTACCGGCATACGAGACGATATGGTTGCATTGTCATCTCTCAATAAATTTATTGTGCAGCTATTGGCAGCTTGTGTGGTTGTTGGTCTGGGGGGAGTATCTATAAATTCTTTTTATACTTTCGGGATTGATTTCGCTTTTCCTGAGTGGTTAAGTTTTGCAATTAGTGTCTTTGTTATAGTAGGTTTGACAAACTCCTTTAATCTTGTTGATGGTATAGACGGTCTTGCAGCATCAATAGCATTGGTTTGCATACTATTTCTTGGGGTATGGTTTTACATGACCGGCTTTACAAACCTGGCACTTGTTTGCGGTGCCATGTGTGGAGCGGTACTTGCCTTCATATGCTTTAACTGGCATCCGGCCAAAATCTTTATGGGGGACACAGGATCCTTGTTTGTGGGATTTTTCTGTGCTGTCGTTTTAATTATATTTTTGAACAAAAATCAAGAGCTTCCTTCTACTGAAATTCTTAAGATAAAAAATAGCGTGAGTTTGGCTATGGTGTTATTTATCTATCCCATTTTTGATACATCGCGCATTATGTTAATACGATTATCTCAAAGGCGGTCACCCTTTGCACCAGACAAGTTGCATATTCATTCTTTACTTTTACGATTGGGATTAAAGCACCATCAAATCTCGATTATCGTGGGTGTTTCAAGTGTTTTGGGAATTCTGCTTTGCCTGATCCTGGATAATTATGTGTTAGATAGTATTGCTGTTTTAATAGGGTTCCTATGTTGTTTGATAATAAGTTTTACAATTTCTAAGCGTGTAAAGAAATTTAAAAGCAACAGAAAGACAATAATAATTAAGAAAGCCAAATGATATTGAAAGCTTATCCTTCTTAGGAATTTTTTATTTCAATATTCCCTTTCATATTCCTACATAAGATTTGGAATTTTGGGACAATTTTCAAGTACAATGCCAAAAATTGGTTGTTAGACTTTAAAAAATTACATTTGCAAGATAAAAATCTAATAAGTCCCAACTTTGAATCGATTTATCCAGTTTGTTTTAGTTCCATTTGCCTTGCTTTTAATCCTGAATTCATGTGTTTCAAAGAAGGATGTGCTTTATTTTCAGGATATCGAAAATCTAAGGGAACAGCAGGATTCAATTACCTATAATACCATTATCCGTCCAGATGATCTCCTGACCATAACAGTATCCGCCCTAAATCCTGAAACCGTTGTACCTTTTAATCCTCCGCTTGTAAGTACACCTAGTGGTGATGGTACCATCAATGGTGCACGCCAGATACAGACTTATTTAGTAGATAAAGATGGTACAATTGAATTTCCTGTACTGGGAAGTTTAGAATTGGGAGGAATGACAAGACAGGCAGCGACTCGGACTATTAAAGAAAAACTTGCTACTTACGTCATTGATCCTATTATCAACTTGCGCATTTTAAATTTTACTATTTCAGTACTGGGAGAAGTGCAGCGGCCGGGAACATTTACTGTAAATGATGAGCGAGTAACAATTCTGGAAGCATTAGGGCTTGCTGGCGATATGACAATTTTTGGGGAACGGGAGAAAGTCCAGGTGATACGGGAAGAAAACGGTAAAACAAGATATGGCGTACTTGATTTTACATCCGTAGATCTTATCAATTCCCCATTTTATTATATGCAGCAAAATGATGTAATCATTGTACCTCCTAATGGCGCCCAGATACAAAGTTCAGGATTTAATAGGAATACATCGGTCTTCATTTCTGTGGCGGGAATTATAATTTCAGTAATCTCTATTTTTACAAGATAATATGCAGATTGAAGAACAGGCGCAGGGCGCTCAGGAAGAGCTTACGTTAAAGGAACAGTTGCAATTATACATGCGCTACTGGCCCTGGTTTCTTGTGACCGTGGTGTTGATGCTTGTTCTTGCCTTTTTATATTTGAGATATACTAACAATTCTTATCAAAGTCAGGCAACCATACTTATTAAGGATTCAAAAAACAGTGAACTTTCAGAACTGGCTGCGTTTGAAGATCTTGGACTGGGCAATGTAGGTTTGAGTAAATCTGAATTTGAGAATGAAATTGAGATCTTAAAATCAAAAAGACTTACACTTCAAGTCGTTGAAGAACTTGATCTGAATGTCACCTACTACAGAGATGGTAATATCAAAACTTCAGAACTATTTAATGAAAGTCCGCTAACGGTTAAAGTACTCAAAGGAGAAAACACATTGTCAGAACCGGTAACTCTTTGGATCTGGCCTAAAAACAGCAACGCATTTGAACTACGTGTAGGTGATGATGGCAGCAGGGAGACTTATAATTTTGGTGAAAAGATTACTTTCCCCTTTGGGGAACTTACTGTAATTCCCAAGCCTCTGGAATTGAAGGAATACTGGAAGGTTGAACCTTATACCATCGTAATTAACATAAAGAGTCTTGAAGACGCCGTACTAACTACCCGTAAGAATATTAATGTACAGGCTATCAATAAAAATAGCAGTGTCATTGAACTTACAACCACTTCTGGGGTAAAAAATAAATCAGAGACCATTTTAAACAGTCTCATTGCCGCTTATAATGCTGATGCCACCTTAGATAAAAAGTTGGTTTCCAAGAATACTGCTGAATTTATAGATCAACGTCTTGCCCTGATTTCACAGGAACTGGATTCGGTAGAAAAGAATAAAGTTACGTTCAAAGAAGATAAAAGCATAACAAATATTGAAACCGAAGGGCAATTATTCCTGGAAAATGCCAGCGAGTTCAATAAGCGCCAGTTAGAAGTTGAAACGCAAAAAGAGGTTCTCAGTACCATGATTACTTATCTTGAGCAACAAACGAATAAATTATTGCCTACAAATTTAGGTTTAGAAGAAGAAGGCGTATCTGTACTTGTTCAAAATTACAATGACCTGGTATTAGAACGGGATCGACTTATGGCCAGTGCCACACCAGAGAATCCTGCTGTGGTAAACCTTACAAATCAAATAGATCAATTGCGTCAAAATGTGCTGCAAAGTCTCGATCAGTTAAGACAATCTATACGTATTACTGAAAAAGACCTGGATGCACAGCAGGGTCGCATTAAAGGGAAAATTTCTGCAATACCGGGTATTGAACGTTTGTATCGCGATATTGAACGCCAGCAGGGTATAAAAGAATCACTTTATTTGTATTTGTTGCA
>NZ_JPOL01000001.1 GCF_000733945.1 Flavimarina sp. Hel_I_48 | reverse complement strand
TATTGCGGTTGTGTTTTATATATTCTTTTCCGGTTATAAATGCAGGTTTTGCAATATCAGCAGGGTTCTTTTCTGCTTCAAACCAGGCATCCTTATCTGTAAAAACCGCCTGAAATGCCACTATTTGTAAATCATCCTCAAGCGCCCTTCCTAAAATCGTATTCAGGCAGTTATAAGCCAGGTAATCATCTGCATCCATGAGGTAAATGTATTTACCGGTTGCAAGTGTAAAACCTCTGTTGCGCGAAGCATCAGGACCTACGTTGCTGTGCGAATGTAGAAATACCGGTGCGCCGGAATCCGTAAAATTCTGTACACGTTCTGGACTACTGTCCGTAGAGCCATCGTTCATAATCAAAACCTCAAAATCAGCAGGGTTTAAACCCTGATTGAGGATACTTTCTATACACCGCTCGATGTAATTTTCGGCGTTGTACATGGGTATTATTATGCTTAAAGACTTGCTCATGGCTATCGTGATTTGAGAGCTGCAAAGATGAAGTAATTAACAATGTATGCCAACCTAATTTAGCAGAAATAACTATGCAGCGGTTTCTTTATGTTTGGAAAAAAGTATGCAGTTATTAAGACCGTGGTACGGCAACCTTGAGTTTTTTATCGCTCAGTTTAACCTTGACATGGTTGCTTTCCCCCATATATTCGCCATCTATCTGAAATGCAATTTCCTTCGCACTGGTAATCGTGGCTTCTTTGGTTCGCACCATGCTCACAAATTCTGGATCCATTTCCACTTCGCCATAAAGCGTTTTTGCGATCTCGATAAAGTCAAGCTTTTTAAAAACCAAAACTTCAAATTGTCCATCATTCACCTTTCCGGTTGGGTTGATATTTGCACCCGTTCCGAAGGAATTTGCATTCGCAATGGCCAATAATATGCCTTCTTCGGTCGTTTTTTGACCATTGGCCTCGATTTCGAACGTAAAAGGATATTCGGTTTTTGAAAGGGTAGGGATGGCGCTGAGCATATAGCCCAATTTTCCGCGTATGCGGGAATCCTCATAGTTTTTTATCAATGCCGCGTTAAGGCCAAGATCTGCAATGTGAAGGCTCACCGTATCGTTGAGCAACAAAATATCCATGATGATAAAATGGTCATCTAATGCAATCTCCACCAGTTTTTCCATATCGCCCTGAATACCCAGGTTTGTGGCAAGGCCGTTTGCTGATCCTGCCGGGATTATACCCAGGGGCAATTGCTGGTCTTCCAGCAGTTCTGCCACCATTTTCACCGTCCCGTCGCCACCGGCCACAAGCAGCCGAGCGGGATTTGTTTCCTTGATACTTTGGGTTATTTTTTCAGCATCGTTGTTGCCATCGGTTTTGTGAACGACGAGTTGCATATCGCGCTGTTGAACGTGCTCGCGTATTTCTTCAATCATTTTGTCCTTATCGCGATCTCCTGAAATGGGATTTACGATAAGAAGTATTTTGTTAGTTGTTGCCATTGCAGATACTTTAGTATATTTGGTTGTTTTGATGGAGAAATCTCCAGAATAATGTTGGGTATTCCAGAACTACAACAAGTCTAAATCCTCTGATTTTACCGTTGCAGTCAATTTTAAAAGTACTCTTAAATGTATAGTATAGTGTGAAATTAGATTTAAAATTATATCGCGGTTACGTAAACGATGAGCAGTTGACGGTTTTTGGACATTTGTTCCAGTCCTGGGCCCCAGATAAGTATAAACTGGACCGTAGGGGCATTCGTCATGCGTTTTCAATATTTCATATGTTCCGTATAGAACCTCTGGTCAATAAAGAGGTGCAACTGCTTTTTAAAGATATTGCCATTACCACCAGGACAATGGACGATGGTTATTTCAGGTTTTCGGTTCCCTTTACGGAAACCTTGAATAGTGGCTGGCATACCTATCAGGTTATTTACAATGAAGGTGGCTTCGGAATAACCGATACACAGGAACTTCTCAAGCCTTTTCCCGGAAAGCTTGGCATTATCTCAGATATAGACGACACTTTTCTGGTTTCCCACAGCAATTCCTTTTTTAAAAAGTTGTATGTGATGCTTTCAAAAAATATCAATAAACGCAAACCGTTTCAAAATGTCGTTCAGCACTATAAATTTTTAAGCCTTGCTGGAAGGAGTGGCAGCCCGGGCTTCAATTCCTTTTTCTATGTGAGCAGCAGCGAGTGGAACCTGTATGCCTTTATTGAGGAATTTGCCCAGCTCCACGAACTGCCCAAGGCGGTCATCAAGCTTAAAAAAATAAAAACGCGCCTGCTTGACTTTTTTAAAAGCGGCCGTGGCGATCACGATCATAAATTTGTGAAGATTAAGGATATTATCAATTATTACCCAAATATTGAATATGTATTGCTGGGGGATGATAGTCAACAGGACCCCTTTATCTACGAGCGCATCTGCAAATTATTCCCCATGAACATACGCGCTGTATATATCAGGCAAACGGGTAAGGCGGAGCGTGATGCGGTGGGGCAGGCGCTGCTTACAATGAATGAAATGGATGTTTCCGTTTGTTACTTCAAACATAGCGAAACTGCGATTGCACATTCCCGGGAAATTGGTCTTATAGACGCGGAATCTACTTTGAAATAACCGCAACAAAAAAGGTTTTCAAACATATATTAAATGTCTGAAAACCTTTAAAAAATGGTTCAAAAAGTGCTTTAAATGGTCCTTTTTTGGCTTATTTGAGCTGAAAGGTTTTGATTTCCTCAAATGGTGAGAAATCAAGGTTTTTCATTTCCATTTGGTATGTTTGCCATTCCGTTTTGTAGAAAGTATTGACACTGTTCAAAGCATCTTCCAGCGCTGATTTTGCCTGGGCTACCAATTGATTTTCCGTAGTAGTTAGTCCGTCTTGCCGACTTTCAACATAATTTTGCGCGGTCCCTATACGTTCCATCACACGCACGGTGGGATCTAAAGTTATACCCTGGCGCTCATCTATTTCCCCAAGAAACAAGGCGATTTCAGATTCAATCTTTTTAACGATGCTATCTGAATTCTTGATCGCGTCACTATATTTTTTCTCATTTCTATCCTTGAGGCGTTTTTTGTAATCTTCCGCCGTATTTTTACTCATTACGAGTTGTTTTACCGCGTCTGCACTGGCCTGCGTATATTCTTCCAGTTTTTTTGCGGCAGTATATTGTTCTTCAATTGCAACGTTGTTGACTTGTAAACGAGGATCGCTCTCCACGATGATATTTTCCTCACTGCTCAGGTCGCCGTATTGAAGGACGATTTTATAGGTTCCCGGTTTAACCGAAACCCCGCCCGGTTCCTCATCCTGCTTGCTCAGGGTACGTGAAGGGCGTTCACTTCCTTTTTCATCCATCGCCCAACTCGTGGTGAAAATGCCGGTAGAATCTGGTGCTTTTTCTTTCAGGGTGCGAATGAGCTTTTCATCATTATAGATGTTGACATAGAGAGAATCCCATTTTACCGTATTTTCTTCTGAAATCTGTTCATTTTCAGCTGATTCTTCAGGCTTTTCAATGGTTTTTTCTTTTTCTTTCGGATTCAGGAAATAAGTGATTTTTGCACCAAAATCCCGATTTTTTCCATTAAAAATGGCATCTGCGCCAAAACGGCTTCCGTTAGGCTGCTGAAAAGCTGGTTTGTAGGCAACCGGCATAGGGAATACGTGTAGTCCGGTAGATTTATCGGCTTCGATCTGGTTGAGGATAGTTTTGTCTTTAGCCAGCGCGCGCAGGGGTTTGATATCATCAATAACCCAAAGCGATCTGCCAAAAGTCCCCAGGACCAGGTCATCTTCCCGAGGATGAATCACCATATCCTTAACGGGAACGGTAGGAAAATCCTTGTTCCATTTAGACCAATTTTCACCGGCATCAATGGAAATATAGAGTCCGTCGTCTGTCCCTAAAAACATTAAATTGGGTTCCTTTTCATCCTCAATAATAGAAAGGCTGTAACTCTGCACATCTTCATCATCTACAATCTTATCCCAACTTTTACCATAATTGGTCGTGCGGTAAACGTAGGGTTTGTAATCAAATCTCCTATAATTGTTTGCTACAAGCAAGGCTTCGCCCTTGTTCTTTTTTGAAGCTTTGATCTGCGCAATCCAGCTACCTTCCGGAAGGTCTTTTAAGTTATTGGAAACATCGTTCCAGTTATCACCATTGTCCTGAGTATAGAAAACCTTGCCATCGTCAGACCCTGTCCATAACATTCCCTTTTCAACTGGAGAAGGCTCAATAACAAGAATCGTGGTATGATTTTCTGCACCGGTAGCATCCATGGTCAGGCCGCCGCTTTCGCTTTGTTTCTGCTTTTCTGGATTGTTTGTGGTCAAATCTGGTGAAATAATTTCCCAGGTCAGCCCTTTATCAGTCGATTTGTGCACAAACTGACTCCCAAAATAGAGTGTGCTGTTATCAAAAGGATCAATATTAATGGCTGCATTCCAGTTGAAACGCAATTTCACTTCAGGATCTGGGTGTGTGGGTCGCACGAGATAGTTGTTTCCGGTTTTCCAGTCGAAGCGGCTCACATAACCTTCCTGACTCATAGACCAGCCATATTGACTATCATCTGGATCTGGAACTACGTCAAAACCATCGCCAAAGGAAATTTCCTGCCAGTACGCATTACGTATCCCCTGAGCCTTCCAGACATAAGCGGGGCCGCGCCAACTCCCGTTGTCCTGCATCCCGCCATAAACATTATAAGGATACTCGTTATCTACCGCAACATGATAAAATTGACCTACCGGAATATTTTCCGCAAAGCGCCAGGTTTTTCCGCCGTCCCGGGTAATATTGAGACCGCCGTCATTACCGTCTATCATAAAATCAGGATTGGTGGGATGAATGTACCACGCGTGGTGATCTGGGTGCACGCCATTGTCTACCCCATAGGCGGGCATCAGTTCTTCAAAAGTGCGCCCGCCATCTTCTGAAACATTAATATAGGTAAACACCGAATAGAGCAAATTCTTATTTTTTGGGGACGCGTGTATTTCGCCATAATAAAAAGGGCGGTTCCCAATTTCGTTCAATTTTTCGTTGACCACCTTCCAGGAATCCCCTCCATCTTCAGATTTGTAAAGTCCGTTTTTCTTGGCTTCCACCAGGGCATAGACCGTATTGGGTTCGCTGGGCGCAATGGCAATTCCTATTCTGCCCAGATTGCCTTCCGGCAGCCCATCTTTTGCTTCTTTTTTAGTCCAGTTTTCACCGCCGTCGTAAGTAATATAAAGACCAGATCCCGTCCCGCCAGATTTGAAAAACCAGGGTTCGCGCTGGTGTTCCCACATAGCCGCGATAAGCTTGTAAGGATTTGTGGGGTCCATTACAAGTTCTGCCGCACCGCTTTTTTCATTGGTAAAAAGGATTTTGTTCCAGGTTTTACCTCCATCTGTTGTTTTAAAAACGCCACGCTCTGGGTGCGCGCCCCACGGCGAGCCAATGGCAGCCGCGTAGACGATATCAGCATTTGTGGGATCAATGATTACCCTGTAGATGTGGCGCGTTTTCTCAAGCCCCATGGACTTCCATGTTTTTCCACCGTCTAATGATTTGTAGATACCATAACCACCATTCACGCTATTTCTGGGGTTTCCTTCCCCCGTTCCCACCCATATTACGGCCGGGTTTGATTGTTGAATGGCCACCGCGCCGATGGAAGCCGTGGGCTGATCTGTAAAAATAGGCTTCCAGTTTACTCCCGCCGAAGTAGATTTCCATAGTCCGCCAGAGGCAGAACCAGCATAAATAATATCTGGATTCGCGGTCACAACGTCTATAGCGGTAATCCTGCCGCTCATTCCCGCCGGACCGATGTTACGGGGTTGCATGGTTTTTAGCAGATTCATATCCATTTTCTGGCTAAAACAGACTGAAAATGAAAGCAATAGTAAAAGATGTAAAATTTTTCGCATAATAGTTGGTTGGTTTGATCTCGTTAAGATCACAAATTAGCAAAAAAACGGATAGCAATGGCGTTACATTTCTACCAGAGAATTAACGTAAGCTTAGGTAGTGCTTAGCGTATGTTTAACGATTTCTCAGTTATCTTTGACAAAAATTAATTAATTAGAGAACTATGAAAAAATTAATAACTGGTTTAGCCGCTGTAGCTTTACTTTTCTCTGCATGTAAGGAAAATAAGAAAACGACTGACGATCAAATGGATTCAACTACAGAAGAGCAAACCATGACCACAGATACGGAGACTATGGAAGATGGTGAGACCGTTGCTGACATTGCAATGTCAAACGACCAATTTTCAACCCTGGTTCAAGGCGTACAGGCTGCTGGTTTAGGTGAAACCCTTCAAAGTGACGGTCCCTTTACTATCTTTGCCCCTACAAATCAGGCATTTTCTAAACTTCCAGAGGGTACCTTGGAAACTTTACTGAAACCAGAGAATAAAGAAAAATTGACAGGTATTTTGACCTACCACGTCGTTGCTGGTGAATACGGTGCAGCAGATATTACAAAAGCCATTAAGGAAAATGATGGCGAATTTGAGATCACAACATTAGAAGGTGGTAAACTTATTGCTTCTTTAGATGGAGACAAAGTGATCGTTACTGATGCGAATGATGGTCAGGCAACTGTAGAACAAGCGGATATAAAAGGCAGTAATGGTGTTATTCACGGTATAAATACCGTATTAATGCCTAAAAACTAGGCTAGAAGACATTTTAATGTTTGAAATCCTCCGTTTTCGGGGGATTTTTGTTGTTTCCTATTACTGGGTGGATATTTTGAATTAACTAAATCTTATACCTTGTGATAAGAAATTTCAAGTGATATGTAATATTTTTAAATGAAACGACTGAAGATATAAAGCTGTTGAAAGTTCGTTAGTAGGACTTTATTGCGATTTTGTAATGGTTCAAAATGACCTTTAGGTTTTCAGTTTAAAAGAAGTAGATGCTATGCAAAATGATATCCACAGGAAAGGCTTTGTCTTTAAAAACTACGAGGCCCCTCAACAGACCCCATTTGAAAATTTATTGGAAATTTTTAAAGAATTAATCACCCATACTTCCGGAGATTTTGACGAAGCGATGGATTGGTTAAAGGAACTTGATAAAGAATACAAACTCACCACTCCAGAATATACATTAGACGATTTTGTTGAAGAGCTTAAAGCCAAAGGTTATATTCGGGATGAAATAAAACCTGACGGTGAGGGAGGTATGGCGATTACGGCAAAGACCGAACGTGAAATCAGAAAACGTGCCCTGGATCAGATTTTCGGCAAATTAAGGAAAAGCGGCAGTGGTAATCACCGTACCAGTCAGATAGGAAACGGAGATGAACATACCGGTGAATTTCGGGAATTTCGTTTTGGTGATCCGTTGGAAAGGGTTTCGATGACCGAAAGCCTCAAAAACGCCCAGATCAATCACGGTATGAATGACCTGAACCTCACGCATGACGATCTTGTGGTAGAACAGACCCAGCACAAATCACAGATGAGCACGGTACTGATGATTGACATCAGTCACAGTATGATCCTTTATGGTGAAGATCGTATAACCCCCGCAAAAAAGGTGGCCATGGCCCTCGCCGAACTCATAACCACACGATATCCCAAAGATACCCTGGATATCCTCGTTTTTGGAAATGACGCCTGGCCCATAAAAATCAAGGATCTTCCTTATTTACAAGTTGGGCCTTACCATACCAATACCGTTGCAGGATTGCAATTGGGCATGGATATGTTGCGCCGCAAGCGTAATACGAACAAGCAGATCTTTATGATCACAGATGGTAAGCCCAGTTGCGTTCGGGAAGCAGACGGTTATTATTATAAAAACAGTGTGGGCCTTGATGATTACATTGTAAACAAATGTTATGATCAGGCACGACAAGCCCGTAAATTAAAAATTCCCATTACCACGTTTATGATCGCAGAAGACCCCTACCTTATGAAGTTTGTAAGGCAGTTTACCCAGGCAAATCAGGGTAAAGCGTTCTATACCGGTCTGCAGGGGCTAGGGGAAATGATTTTTGAAGATTACGAAACCAATAGAAAAAAGAGAATTCGATAATAAGGCAGCGTATAACTAGTGATTAAAAATTTAAGATAAAGAGCCTTAAGAAAAGAAAGAAGTATATGAGCAAACCACAAATGAATACACTGGGAGCACTTAAAAATTCCGGTTATGAATCGAGAAGTATAAAAGAAGAGTTACGTAGTAACCTGATCAATAATATAAAAGCCGGTAAAAATTCCTTTGAAGGAATTCACGGTTATGAACACAGCGTAGTGCCAGAGTTGGAGCGTGCGATTTTATCAAAGCACAACATTAATCTTTTAGGTCTGCGCGGACAGGCAAAAACACGCTTGGCGCGTCTTATGACCGGTCTCCTTGATGAATGGATGCCCGTAGTGGAAGGTTCGGAAATAAATGATGATCCTTTGCGCCCCATTTCCCGTCATGCACGGGAATTGATCGAAAAAGAAGGGGAGAACACGCCTGTTGCATGGGTGCATAGAGATGAACGTTTTTATGAAAAACTAGCCACTCCAGATGTGACCGTTGCCGACTTGATAGGGGATGTAGATCCCATAAAAGCGGCCAACTTAAAATTGAGTTATGCAGATGATCGTGTTATACATTATGGTATGATCCCACGTGCAAACCGCTCTATCTTTGTGATCAACGAATTACCAGATTTACAGGCGCGCATTCAGGTGGCACTTTTTAATATTTTGCAGGAAGGCGATATCCAGATACGAGGTTTTAAACTTCGGTTGCCGCTGGATATGCAGTTTGTGTTTACCGCAAATCCCGAAGATTATACAAACCGTGGAAGTATAGTTACTCCGTTAAAAGACCGTATAGGCTCACAGATTTTGACGCATTATCCTGAAACAATAGAAATCGCACGTACGATCACCCAGCAGGAGGCAAAAAGGGACGAACGTCAAAAAGAGACATTATATGTTCCAGAATTGGCTAAAGATTTATTGGAGCAAATAAGCTTTGAAGCGAGACATAGCGAATATGTGGATGCAAAAAGTGGTATAAGCGCCCGTATGAGCATTACTGCTTACGAAAATCTTTTAAGTACGGCAGAACGTCGCGCCATGCTGGCAAATGAGGATAAAACTTCAGTGCGTTTAGGCGATTTTATAGGGATGATCCCTTCCATTACCGGTAAGGTAGAGCTGGTTTATGAAGGCGAACAGGAAGGAGCCGCAAGCGTTGCCCAAAATTTAATAGGTGATGCGGTTAAAACACAGTTTGTGCAGTACTTTCCGGAAATCAAAAAACTGGAACAAAAAGACAAGAAAGGTCCTTATGACGAGATTGTAAGTTGGTTTTTTGACCAGAGCGAATTTCAGTTGCTCGATGATCTTTCAGAACAGCAGTATAAAGATTTATTGGATTCGATAGAACCTTTACAGGATTTGCTTGATGAATATCAACCCGATTTTCCAAAAGAAGATCGTTATTTTCTAAAAGAACTCGTGCTTTGGGGACTTGTTGAGTTCAAAAAATTAAGTAAATACAGGATGTCACAGGGCATGCGCTTTAAAGACCTTTACGGAAGTTATATCAATGGATTATAGTATCACGTAAAGCGTTCCTACGGCGCGGAACATAATAAAACGATTTAAAAAACCCTCTAAAACGGCCAATAATTGGTCATTTTAGAGGGTTTTTTTTATGTTTGACTTAATATATTTTGAACTATTGATCTATTCATAAATAGATTGGCATAAATGGAATATGAAATTATGTTGAATTTAATAGTATTAAAGCCATTTATTGGGCAGATATACTCAATTTTGCAATCAAATTTTTATCATGAGTGCAAATATCAAAGGCTTTCTATATATAGCCATTGGGGCAGCCAGTTACGGTATGTTGGCCACCTTCGTAAAATATGCCAATAACAACGGCTTCGGGACTGGCGGACTCGTATTTTCCCAATATCTTTTTGGTGCACTGGTACTTAGTGTTATCAGCTTTTTTATATCAAAAAAATCCAAGGAAGTCAATAGGGAACAGGTACAGACTAAAAACCCAAAGCTCAAGCTATTGCTATTTGGTACTTCACTGGGATTCACCAGTAGTTTTTATTATCTCTCCATTCAATACGTGCCCGTTTCGGTAGGTATTATTTTATTGATGCAAACCATCTGGATGGGCGTGATTCTTGAATTTTTTATCGCTCGCCATATGCTCAATACAACCAAGGTCATTGGTGCTTTAATTGCCATTATAGGTACATTGTTTGCAGCAAAAGTATTTGAAAGTTCTATTTCCATTGACTTAAAGGGAATTGGTTTTGGACTGCTTGCCGCCATGAGTTATACGGCAACCATGTATGCTTCTAACCGGGTGGCGCTTCAATTGCCCATAATTACACGTAGCAAATACCTCGTCATCGGCGGACTCCTGGTAATAGTATTGTTCTGGAATTTTCAGATTTTAGAAAGTATGAGTTGGATGATTTTCCTGAAATGGGGAAGTTTTTTAGGGATTTTCGGAACCATTTTACCGCCTATTTTATTCAATAAAGGTTTCCCTGAAATGGGAACGGGACTGGGGAGTATAATCGCATCGCTTGAAATTCCTGTCTCTGTTTTCAGTGCTTATTTAATTCTTGGTGAAAATATAAGCGCCCTGCAATGGCTGGGAATTACGATCATATTATTTTCTGTAGTATTGATTAATCTGAAAAGTATAAAAACAGAATAACGACGGAAGATTTAGGAGTAAATCACCTGATTTTTAGCTCAAAATCGAGGTTTTTAGGCTAAAAAGGGCAGTTTTTGGCCATCATTTTGATTGTTTAGAAGACCTGTAAAGTAATCCTTCAAATATTAATTCAACGGGAACTCGTATAAATTTCCGCCAGATTGCGCCCGTCTTTCGTCAGCAATAAAAACAGTAACAGAATCTTTGAATGTAATAGCTTCTTTCTTTGAGTCAAAGTTTAATGGAAGTTTTATAATAGTTCCATTAAAGAAATCGTCTCCTTTAAAATCAGTTACCTTATAAATAGCATTGTAAGTCAGCAGTAATAAAGTACCGCCATCCTGGGATAAGACCGCACTGGTTACCGCACAGTTAATGCTGTCATCGCACAATTGATAGCTACTAATAGGCTTGATATTAAAATTTCCTTCTTGTGCAGGGACTTTATAGACTTTTGTAATTCCATCAAAATCTTTACGTTCCCTATTGTGCGTAAAAAAATAGAAAAAGTCATCTTTATAAATGAAGGCCTCGATATCAAAGTTTCTATTGTCCAGTTTTGCAGGGAAATTTTGTTGATCTGCGAGCGTAAAGGTAGTTTTTGTAGCGTATGCCGTATCGACTTTTTTTGAGAAAGAGGAAATATTTTCTACTGTGTAAATAGTTTGATCCTTACGTATGTTGTCATTATTACCAAAATCCCCAATAAATAGTCGGTCGTTGCCGTCTGTTGTAAGATCTTCCCAATCTTCATTCCTGGCATTTGCAATGTGGATTTGCTGTGTAATGCTACCTTCGGAATTTAGGCCGTAAACAATATTGGGGTTTGAATGATCTGCAATGGCGTATAGGGTAGGGTTGCCCTTATAAAAAGCAATTCCCGAAATCTCTGTGAGATCCCGGGATAATGATGCTTTCTTCGTTATATTTTCATAATCCTGACATCCTGCACACGCTAAAAATGCTGTGATTATGATAGGTTTTAAGTTCATGATTTATTCTGGATTGCTTTCGCCAGCATTGCTGCTACTAGTATTTCCCTGATCATTAGCAATGGTAAGCGTTTCAGACCTGAATTTATTTTTGCCAAAATCAAGCGTACGTATTGGAAAGGGTATATTGATATCGTGCGCGTCAAATTCCTTTTTAATGGCAATAATAGCCATATTTTGGGCTGTTAAAACATCACGTTTTTTAGCAACATTTACCCAAAAGCGAGTAACAAAATTTATAGAACTATCACCAAATTCCTGATAAAAGAATTCAACCTCTTCACCGTTTTCCTGCTTAAAAAGATTGTTTAGCGTTTTCAATGTCAGCTCCCGTACTTCTTCCAGATCACATTCATAACCTACACCACAATTTATAAAAACCCTTGATCGTTTTGTACGGGTATAGTTTTTAAAAGGAGAGTCCACGATTTTTGAATTGGGAATCACAACATAATTATTGTCAGATTCCTTAAGGATCACACTACGTAAATTAATATCCTCAACAGAACCAGCATAACCATTACTTTCGATCCAGTCGCCCAGTTGTAGTTGCGGTAAAAAGGAAAGCAGAACACCAGAAAAAGTGTTGCTTAGTGTACCTTGCAGCGCCAGACCAATGGCAAGTCCTACAACTCCCGCACCTGCAAGAACAGAGGTAAGAACCTTATCAAGGTCCATAATACCTAGTGCTATAAAAAAGCCAACAAGGGCAGTAACGGCAAAGGATGTTTTGCCAGCCATAACTTTTACACTTTGCTGGCCAACGTGGCGCATCAAAATCTGTCTTACAAATTTTGATACATATTTTGCCAGTATATAAAAGAGTATAAAGACTAAAACTGCCAATATGAAATTTGGCAGTTTTAAGATTATTGCTTCACCCCATCCCTGTAATTTATTTATCAGCTTATCGAGATCGAATCCCCATACGGTGCCAGCTGAACTTTCAGAAGTATCTTGAATCATAAAGGCAATTTACAATTTTTTATGAGAATCTGTTTTGTTCATTCTCCAGGCATCTAACATCCAGCTTGTTTTTTCCAGTTCGCGAATGTATGCACCTATTAAATCAATAGTACCTTCATCATTACCAGCATCTGCTGTTTCCACAACTTTACGCATTTGCTTAAGTATAGCGCCATGATCATCAAGTAAGATATCTACCATTTTAATATCCTTAGTATCACTGGAAGATTCCTTCAAATTGGAAATTTCCAAATAATCAGAATAGTTACTTGTGGGCTGATAGCGTAGGGTTAGGATACGTTCAGCAATTTCGTCCACTTTGAGTTTTGCATCGTCATACATCATCTCAAACTGTTCATGAAGATCAAAAAAGTTATGGCCTACAATGTTCCAGTGAAAATTACGGAGTTTTTGATAATATAAATGATAATCAGAAAGCAGGATGTTAAGCTCATCAACAGTTTCTTTTGTTTTTTTCGAATCTAAGTTTAAATAATTCATATACTAATTTTTTATTTTTTCAAATTTAAGATTGCTTTTAACACTTACCTATTCGCGGTAATTGTTTAGTATAAGTTTAACGCCAGTTTCACTCAAAAATATTCTATAAGAGATTTTATAATTTTTCCTAGTTTTTTTGAGCAACATGCGTGTCATTTGTTCAAGTTTAATAATTCAGTAAAACCTATTAAAAAATCACCGTTAAAACGCATTTTTAAACGATAAAATTGATTTTATTGCATTTAATTTAATAAAGTATAAACGTATATCTTTTTTTCCGCTAGTGCTATGTGGCCTATATTCGCAACATACTGTATGCCTATAGCGTAGTTAAGATACGTAATTGTAAACAACGCTCTTTGCTAGGGCATTAAATTTAAAATATGAATATTTTAATTACAGGTGGTGCAGGTTTTATAGGATCTCACGTGGTTCGCCTATTTCTTAAGTCTTATCCCAAGGATAAAATCTATAATCTTGATGCGTTGACATATGCAGGTAATCTGGAGAATCTAAAAGACATTGAAGATGCTCCCAATTATACCTTTTTAAAGGCAGATATCACAGATGCCGAAGAAATGATGGCCCTTTTTGAGGAACATGACTTTGATAAAGTCATTCATCTTGCGGCAGAATCGCATGTTGACCGGTCTATCGAGGATCCTTTGCAATTTGTAAAAACGAATATTATAGGAACCTTAAACTTATTGAACGCTGCCCTGGCTATTTGGAAAAAAGACTTTTCAGGTAAATTGTTCT
Source organism: Flavimarina sp. Hel_I_48 (assembly GCF_000733945.1). Lineage (NCBI taxonomy): Bacteria > Pseudomonadati > Bacteroidota > Flavobacteriia > Flavobacteriales > Flavobacteriaceae > Flavimarina > Flavimarina sp. Hel_I_48. The sequence continues at coordinate 79,995 of NZ_JPOL01000001.1, read as the reverse complement.
ATCATATCAGTACAGATGAGGTTTACGGAAGCCTGGGCAGTGAAGGTTTATTTACCGAAGAAACGGCTTATGATCCCAACTCGCCATATTCGGCATCTAAAGCAGGTTCAGATCATTTTGTGAGGGCTTATGGGGAAACGTATGGTTTGCCCTATATAATCTCCAACTGTAGCAATAACTATGGTCCCAATCAGTTTCCCGAGAAATTGATCCCCCTGTTCATTAATAATTGTATCAATGAGAAACCCTTGCCTGTTTATGGGGATGGGCAATATACCAGGGATTGGTTATACGTTATAGACCACGCCCGTGCGATTGAGGTGATTTACAAAAATGGAATACAAGGTGAGACCTACAATATAGGTGGTTTTAACGAGTGGACGAATATTGATTTAATTCATATGCTCTGCGAACTTATAGATAAAGAACTGGGACGCGCGCCGGGTAGTAGCAAAAAATTAATTACCTATGTAAAAGATCGTCCCGGTCATGATAGGCGGTATGCCATTGACGCTACAAAAATTAAAAATGAACTTCACTGGGAACCCAGCGTAACTTTTGAGGAAGGCCTTGCAAAAACAATATCGTGGTACTTGAACAACTCTGAGTGGTTACAGGGGGTTACCAGTGGGAATTATAAAGAATATTACAAAAAACAATACCTATGAAAGGAATAATTTTGGCCGGTGGTTCAGGAACACGTCTGTATCCACTTACGATTGCGGTAAGCAAGCAATTGCTTCCAGTATATGATAAGCCCATGATTTACTATCCTCTTTCTGTGCTTATGCTGGCGGGTATACGGGAGATTCTTATCATTACGACACCGCACGATATGGAGGGTTTTAAAACGTTACTGGGTGACGGTTCTTCGCTGGGTTGCAAATTTGAATACGCGATTCAGGACAAGCCCAATGGTCTTGCGGAAGCTTTTATAATAGGAGAGGATTTTATAGGAAAGGATTCGGTAACCCTTATCCTTGGGGATAATATTTTCTACGGAAACGGTTTCAGTCACTTATTGAAAGGTCTTTATGATGTGAAAGGAGGAAGCATTTTCGCTTATCCCGTTAAGGATCCCAACCGTTATGGCGTGGTAGAATTTGATAAAGATAATAAGGCCGTTTCCATTGAAGAGAAGCCAAAGCATCCCAAATCAAATTATGCGATACCTGGACTCTATTTCTTTGATAACCGGGTGGTTCAGTTTGCAAAGGAAGTTCAGCCTTCAGAAAGGGGTGAACTGGAAATAACAAGTTTGCATAATAGATACCTTGAACTCGGTGAATTACAGGTTTCCGTAATGAGCAGGGGAATGACCTGGTTTGATACGGGTACCATAGATTCACTGGACGAGGCAACGGGTTTTGTACGGGCCATACAGCACCGTAATCAGTTTATGATAGGGAGTATTGAAGAGGTCGCCTATTTAATGAATTATATAGATCGCGCCCAATTGAAGAAAGTGGCAAAAAGATGCGGAAAATCAGCTTATGGAGCTTATTTAAATAAGTTACAATGAGATATTTTTCTACAGAAATAAAAGATTTGTGGATTTGCCAGCCTGACGTTTTTGAAGATGGCCGCGGCCATTTCTATGAAGCTTTCAATAGGGCAGACTTTCATAAAAATACTGGATTGGATGTGGATTTTGTTCAGCAGAATCAGTCCAAATCGGCGTATGGAACACTACGCGGCATGCATTTGCAAATGGGTGAGAGCAGTCAGGCAAAACTTATACGTGTCATACAGGGGGAAGTCCTCGATGCTGTGGTAGATATGAGAAGGGATTCTCCTACTTTTGGTAAGTCCTATACGGTTTTGCTAACGGCAGAAAATAGAACACAGCTTTTTGTACCTCGTTATTTTGCCCACGGCTTTCTCGTACTTAAACCTGAGACCGTTTTTGTGTACAGTTGCGATAATTACTATAATAAATCGGCAGATATAACGCTAAACTACAAAGACCCGGTTGCAAAAATTGAATGGCCAGAAATAGAGGGCGACCATATCCTTTCAGAAAAAGACACGTTGGGACTTGAATTTAATGCAGTAATTGAACGAATGTATGCTTAAAGATCAGGAGAAGAAAATAATAGTCACCGGTGGTGGTGGTCAGTTGGCGCAATGTATAGCGAAGCAGGCGTCTGCAGTGACTCATTATAAATTCCTGTTTGTACAGAAAAAGGATCTGGATATTACAGATGCTCATGCTATAGATCAACTATTTGTAACTTTCAAACCAGATTTTGTTATAAATACCGCTGCTTACACTCAGGTGGATAGGGCAGAGGACGAACATGAACTAGCCTTCGCTATAAATTCCGAAGGAGCAAAAAACCTCGCGCAAGCCTGCAAAAAATACAAGGCTACGCTTGTTCATATTTCAACAGACTATGTTTTTGATGGAAATTCAAATACCCCGTATGTTGAGGAGGATCAACCAAACCCACAGACTGTTTATGGAAAGTCTAAACTGGCTGGAGAAAATGAAATCCTCGACAGTGAACTCAAAGCATTTTATATCTTACGCACTTCATGGCTCTACAGCGAATTTGGGCAGAACTTTTATAAAACCATGCAGCGGCTTGCTGCTACGCGCGATAAGCTGGCGGTTGTAAATGATCAACAGGGCTGTCCCACAAATGCAAATGATCTTGCCCGGGGTATCTTAAAAATAATTGCTGATGAAACCAGGCTTGATACAGGCAATACACTTTATGGAATTTACAATTTTGCCAATGGTGGAAGTACTTCATGGTATGGCTTTGCCAGGGCTATTTTCAATGTTAAAAACATAGATGTAGAGCTTAGTCCCGTATCGTCAGAAGCGTACCCTACACGAGCAAAAAGACCAGCTTTTAGTATGCTGGATAATAACAAGTTCAAGAATGCCTTTGATTTTCAAATTCCTGACTGGGAAAAAAGCCTGGTCAATCTGTAGGAGACAAGTGATTCTCTTAAGGTTTCACATAGGTAATTACTAAATATAAAAGACCCTATTTTTTAAGGGTAAATTAAAGAACTTCAATAGAATAAGTGACTATTGGAGCACATACCTGTATTTATACCCCATGTGTTAGAATTTAATGTTTAAGGATATTATATTTGTCGATATAATTTAAAAACAAAAAATGGAAGTACGCACTATTTGCTGTATTGGCGCAGGATATGTAGGAGGGCCTACGATGTCAGTTATAGCGCAGAAATGTCCGCATATTAAAGTAACTGTTGTTGATATAAATGCCAGGCGTATTGCTGCCTGGAATGATGAGAACCTTGATAATTTACCCGTTTATGAGCCAGGACTTGCTGATGTTGTGAAAGAAGCACGTGGTCGTAATCTATTTTTTTCTACGGAAGTGGATAAGGCAATTGATGAAGCGGAAATGATCTTCATTTCTGTAAATACGCCTACCAAAACTTATGGAATAGGAAAAGGTATGGCGGCAGACCTTAAGCACATTGAACTTTGTGCGAGGCAGATCGCCACCGTTGCCAGGACCAATAAAATTATAGTAGAAAAGTCAACCCTACCTGTGCGTACCGCTGAAGCGCTGCGTAGTATTCTTGATAATACAGGAAATGGGGTTGAATACGATATACTTTCAAACCCGGAGTTTCTTGCCGAAGGTACTGCGATAGAAGATTTGTTCAATGCAGATCGGGTGCTTATAGGAGGTGATGATACACCCAGGGGCAAACGCGCAAAGCAGGCGTTGGTCAATATTTATGCTAACTGGCTTCCAAAAGATAGAATATTAACGACTAACGTATGGTCTTCAGAGCTGTCCAAATTAACTGCAAATGCTTATTTAGCACAGCGGGTATCTTCTATCAATGCCCTTTCAGAACTTTGTGAAGTTACTGGTGCAGATGTAACAGAAGTAGCCCGTGCCATAGGATCTGATTCCCGTATTGGATCTAAGTTTTTAAAGGCTTCAGTAGGTTTTGGAGGTTCCTGTTTTCAAAAAGATATTCTCAATCTTGTATATATCGCAAAATCCTACGGCCTCAACGCGGTAGCTGATTATTGGGAACAGGTGATCATTATGAACGATCACCAGAAAAAACGTTTTGCACAGCGTATCGTACGCACCCTTTTTAATACAGTTTCAGGTAAAAAGATTGCTATCATGGGTTGGGCTTTTAAAAAGGACACCAATGATACACGCGAATCTGCCGCGATATATGTGACAGATTATTTATTGAGCGAACTGGCAGAAGTCACAATTTATGACCCCAAAGTCAAAAAGGAAAAAATCCTGGCAGATTTGGATTATTTGAACACCAGGAGTGAAGAAGAAAACAGGGCGCTGGTCAATGTAGTAAACGATCCTTATGAAGCCTGTGAAGATGCACATGCGGTGGCTATTTTAACAGAGTGGGACGAATTCAAAACCTATGAGTGGGAACGTGTATTCAAAAATATGCTCAAACCTGCTTTCCTTTTTGATGGTAGGGCAATTCTGGATACAGAAAAGTTGGAAGAGGTTGGTTTTAAGACCTATACTATTGGCAAGGGGGAGTAAAAGTTCAAAATAAGATTACTTACTTTTATTCTTGAACCAGCTAAATACGAATACCTTAAAACAATCATACCATGAAAATTGCATTTATTACAGGTGTCACCGGTCAGGATGGTGCTTATCTAAGTGAGTTTCTACTAAAAAAAGGATATATCGTACACGGTTTGAAGCGCAGGGCGTCACTCTTTAATACTGACCGTGTAGACCACCTTTATCAAGATCCACATGTAGAAAACCGGAATTTTATTCTGCATTATGGTGATATGACTGACAGTACGAACCTGATACGGCTTATACAGGAAATTCAACCAGACGAGATATATAACCTGGCTGCGATGAGTCATGTACAGGTGTCTTTTGAAACACCTGAATATACGGGCAACGCAGATGGTCTTGGTACTTTGCGTATCCTGGACGCGGTACGCCTTTTGGGGCTAGAGAAAAAAACAAGAATTTATCAGGCTTCCACATCAGAATTGTACGGTAAAGTGCAGGAAGTCCCTCAGACTGAAACCACTCCATTTTATCCACGAAGCCCTTATGCCGTAGCAAAGATATATGCATACTGGATCACCGTAAATTATAGAGAAGCTTATGATATGTTTGCCTGTAATGGTATTTTATTCAACCATGAGTCTCCCATACGCGGAGAAACTTTTGTAACCCGAAAAATTACACGTGCCACAGCACGTATCGCCCTCGGCCTTCAGGATAAAGTTTTTTTAGGAAATCTAGATGCTCAGCGGGACTGGGGTCATGCCAAGGATTATGTGCGTATGATGTGGATGATCCTTCAGGCTGATGAAGCAGAAGATTGGGTAATTGCCACAGGAAAGACAACCTCTGTACGTGATTTTGTACGTATGGCCTTTCAGGAGGTGGGTATTACACTTGAATTCAAAGGAAAAGGAGTGGATGAAAAAGCTTATATAAAATCATGTGCCAACCCTGAATACCAATTAGAAGTAGGAAGTGAGGTACTTGCTGTAGACCCTAAATATTTTAGACCCACTGAGGTAGAATTGCTTATAGGGGATGCATCTAAGGCAAATAATAAGTTGGGCTGGACACCAGAATATGAATTGAAGGATTTAGTAAAAGATATGATGAAAAGTGATGTCAAACTAATGCGGAAAGATCAATATCTTAGGGATGGCGGCTATCAAACTTTTAACTATTTTGAATAATAAAATCTACTGAACTAATTTAGTCAATGCAAAGTTCCAACAGCGTTATAAAAGTTTGATTCTAAAACATTGTATAAATTCTGGTTTCAGAACTTTTTTGCCGTTCAGATTTACGGTTTGAGCCTACTTTAAATGTATATATAAAATAGGAATGAATAAAGATTCAAAAATATATGTAGCAGGGCATCGCGGACTCGTGGGTAGTGCATTATTGCAAAATTTAGGACGAAAAGGGTATGCTAATGTAGTCACGCGAACGCATAAGGAACTTGACTTAACCGATAGCGTTGCAGTAGCTCAATTTTTTTTAAAAGAAAAGCCGGATTATGTTTTTCTAGCCGCTGCAAAGGTGGGCGGTATCGTTGCAAATAATACGTATAGAGCTGATTTTATCTACGTTAATATGATGATTCAGAATAATGTGATTCATCAAAGTTATGTACATGGGGTAAAAAAATTAATGTTTTTGGGCAGTACCTGTATTTATCCCAAAAGTTGCCCTCAGCCTATGAAAGAGGAATATTTGCTGACAGATGTTTTAGAATATACTAATGAGCCTTATGCAATAGCCAAGATAGCGGGTATAAAAATGTGCGAAAGTTACAACCTGCAGTATGACACCAATTTTATATCGGTGATGCCCACAAATCTGTATGGTCCCAATGATAATTTTGACCTTGAAAAATCCCACGTGCTGCCAGCTTTAATACGAAAGATTCATTTAGGTAAGGCTTTAGGGGAAAATAACTGGAAAGTTGTAGAGGAAGATCTAAATAGGCGCCCTATAGAAGGGTTAAATGGTAAAGCAGACAAGAGCGAAATCCTTGCTATGTTAAAGAAATATGGGATTTCTGTTGATAAGAACAGTTCAGGTGGAAATAATAAGGTGCATGTAGAGATATGGGGCAGTGGTAAGCCCATGCGCGAGTTTTTATGGAGTGAGGACATGGCCGATGCCTGTGTGTTCCTTATGGAGAACCGCAATTTTACTGATGTAGTACAATCAGGAAATACTAAGGGAAAAGAAATTAGAAACACCCATATCAATATAGGTTCTGGTAGAGATATTTCTATAAAGGCATTAGCGGAATTAATTAAGAAGACCATAGGTTTTGATGGTGATTTCGACTTTAATGATCAAAAACCGGATGGTACCATGCGAAAATTAACGGATGTGACCAAATTACACGATCTGGGTTGGGAGCATAGTGTGCAGTTAGAGGAAGGATTACAAAGGGTTTATGAGTGGTATGCAACAAAAAATCAGGGATTATAAATTTCTGTTGGCATCTTTTTGTACAGCATTTTAAATTCTATACCCTATTTATATTGGATTCTAACTGTCAATGGCATGCTAATCATGGCGCTGAATTTTTACTATATTTAGTAATGCACCACACACAGTATTATAATGTTTAAAAAAATTCGCTATCAGACCATTCTCATAGCTTTAATAAAATATCGTCTTATCGTTCTATTTCCGTAAAGGAAATTTCAGATAATACTTATACTGCTTATAGGCAAAAACAAATATGCGCTCTTAAAGTTGAGTAATTTATAAACTTTATAATAAGATCTTCAAATAGCGCAAATAGAAGCGCGCTTACGCATCTCTTATATAATATTTTTCATGGGAGGCTTCATCATGAATACTGCTTAAGTACAAATGAAATCAAAGGCTATACAGCGCTACAGCTCTTACAATGTTAATGACTTATTTGCCGCAACAACTATTATAAAAGTTATATTTTTGCAGGAAATGCGCTTATAAAGTCTTTTCAAAATGATAATAAAAGTTTGTATTATTTGAAGGCGCCCAGAAAATTTGCATTCGGCATTCATTTATGGCAAAACTCCTTAAGAATACGGTATACTATAGCATAGGTAACTTTATCACTAAAGCTTTAAGTTTTCTTTTATTACCCTTATATCTTAAATATCTTACTCCAGATGATTATGGTATAGTCAATTCAATGCAGGTATTCTCAGGGATTATTCTTATTTTCTTTACTCTGGGATTAGAGCGATCTATATATCGCCTATTCTTTGATTACAAAACGGAAAGTGAGAAAAAAGATTTTTTGGGAACGGTGTCCCTTTCCATTCTTGTACTTTCCATTAGTATTTGTCTATTGCTGTTTTTGCTCAATCGCCCCGTTGGTGAAATTTATAAATCCATACCTTTTGCGCCTTTTTACGTTTATGCGATCATAACTGCCTTCTTCGCTACCTTTGAACTGGTTCCCCTTATATCATTCCAGGTAAAACAACAGGCAGGTAAATATTTGCTGTTTTCGCTCTTACTTCTTACCGTAAAGGTTTTACCGGTTATATGGTTTGTCATTTTTAAAGAAGAAGGAGCTTTAGGAATGCTTAAAGGTGCTGCTGTAGGGGGTGGGCTGAGTTTGATCTTTCTATTACCAGCAACGGTGGGTGTTACCCATTTTACTTTTAAAATGGCACTATTAAAAAAGACCTTACGTTATTGTTTACCTCTCGTACCCTTAGTACTCTCCGCATGGATAGTGAATATGTCTGACCGTATATTTATTGAGCGCTATTTTGGTACCTATAGTGTGGGCATATATTCCCTGGGATATAAAATAGGCCAACTCGTACAATTTGCAGCGGTTGCAGTGCTCATGGCATATAATCCATTATTCTATAAGTTGGCAAATAGTGAAGATAAAATACGTTCAAAGAGTAAACTTTTTCAGGTCAATAATATTTTAGTGGTCTTTATGTTGCTCGTCACTTTTGTGGTGGCCTTTTTATCTAAAGATATTATTTATCTCTTTTTCGATAAGGAATATCAGGTAACATATACGGTAATTCCGCTTATAGCTTTTGGTACTTTTTTTATTCAAATGATATCGTTGCAGAACCTTTCCTTCCATCAGGAGAAAAAGACGCTGGTAATTATGAATATTAACCTCGTCGCCGCAGGAGTTAATATAGCACTTAATTTTTTGCTTATAAAAAATTATGGTTATCTAGGGGCTGCATGGGCCACACTCATTACACAGGTCCTATTTTTCCTCCTGGTTTATAAGATTGCAAAACGGTATTATTTTATTCCATATAAATGGAAAGAAATTGTTCCTTTATTCATACTTTTTGCACTTTTCGTTATTATAAATACTTTTTATCTCCCCGCCGGGCTTACTTTCCTCCTTCTTAAGGTCGGTTTTATATTAATAGTGGGATTCTTGATTATTTTATATAAATGGAAAAGTATTTTACTTTTGAAAACAATATAAAGTGAATTCAATGCAACAGCAAGTACTATAGCTATGCGAATATTGGTTAGATTTTTCTTATTTTTTAAAATTGATCTTTTTATAAACTGGGTTGGTGAGCTTATAGAGCAATGCAATCTAGCGCGCATGCAAAAAAATGGAGTTCGTGTGAAATACGTTCGTCAGGGCAGGGGAGGACTAACCATTTCCGGGGATCTTTCTAAATTTAAAATCGATAAAACAAGCCATTTAAAATCAAATACCTTTATTCAATGTGATGGCGGGGTTACGATAGGTCGTTACTTTCATACTGGAAGGGGACTTACTATGTTCTCGACAAACCATAACTACACCAGTGAATCTAAAATCCCTTATGATGAAATAAGCATTCCGGGAAAAATTGTTATAGAGGATTTTGTATGGTGCGGTGCAAATGTGACCATTATGCCCGGGGTACATATAGGGGAGGGGGCTGTTATTGCTGGCGGCGCTGTATTATCTAAAGATGTTCCTAAATACGCCATTGTGGGTGGAAATCCTATTAAAATACTTAAATATAGAAATATAGAGCAGTTTGAAACTCTTAAAAATCAGGGCAAATTTTTTTAAAACATGGTATTACTATTCTGTCTTTCCAATCTTTTTATTCCTACGGTGCTCACCATTATCAATGAGCGCAAAGGGGAGCAGGTTGTCGTTTATACTTACGAAGCAGGAATTAGGGAATTCTTTGAAAAGCTGGCATTACCCCATGTTGAGATTTACTTCAGGGGCAGATTAAATACGAGACGACCTTATTTTTATACTAAGCAGCGCCCTTTGATTTTAAAGGAAATGCGAGCCTACGACTTTAAAAGTATTTATTTTTTTCATAGTTCATTTGGCGGTTTTGAAAACTGGCTTATAACAAAGCTTTCTTCGGAATCCCAACTTTTTTTTGTCCCTATTTTCAATGATTTGAAGTTTAGGGAACACTGGTCCCTACAATCCATTATTGAGGTTGCCTATTCCCGGTTTATCTATAACACGGCGCTTAGCCCTTTGTATAATGGGCAGGTTTATATTTATAAGATAAAAGACAGCTTTTTTGCAAAAACAAAAGCAAAAACAATAAAAGTTGAAATTGACCATACCCATATCAATGGGCTAATAGGGCAGATTTTCCCTATGTCCAACCACGCGAAAATCCTACTTCTTACGGGCACTATTGTGGAACTCAATCATGTTGAAGAAGAGGAATACACCACAAAAATGGATGCGTTAATTGAATACTTTGGGAACGATAATATAATTGTCAAAGCCCATCCAAGATATCCCAATAAATTTTCCAGGGAAAAAGAACTTGATGAGGTGCCTTCTTTTATACCGGCCAATGTTCTGCTTTCCAGGTTTGATGTTTTTATAGGATATACAACCAGTGCCGTGACAGAAGCAGCACAAAGCAACCGCATAGGGATATCCCTGGTGGATTATTTAGAGCCGGTAAGTGAAGAACGGCAGCGTACTTATAAAAACTACCTGATAAGCAACTTAAATTCCGGAAAAGTTTATTTCCCAAAAAATCTGGAGGAACTAAACGATATAGTCAATAACAAAATCCCACAAAATCAATAGCATGAAAACGGCTGTCCTGATGACTTGTTTCAACCGCAAGCAGATTACCTTAAGCTGCTTACGCCGACTGCTGGACCAGCAGGGGGATTTTGATATCTATCTCGTTGACGACGGGAGTACAGATGGTACAGGGCAGGCAGTGAGACAAGAATTTCCACAAGTGCATGTGATCGAGGGTAGCGGTGATCTCTTCTGGAACGGTGGCATGAGGCTGGCCTGGCAGACCGCTATCAAAGCCGAATCAGATTATAATGCTTATATCTGGCTGAATGATGACACCCTGCTCTATGAAAAGGCACTAGCGTGCCTTATCGCTTACAGCGAAACACAGGGAAATCAACACATCATATGCGCCGCAATCAATGATCCGGAAACAGGAACATTTACATATGGTGGCAAAGATTTATATACAAATCCCATAGAACCTAACGGCAACTTACAGCAAATCCATTTTATGAACGGTAATGTTGTATTTGTACCGCAGTCTGTTGTTGATACAATAGGTATTCTTGATGCTTCCTTCCGGCATCATCTGGGGGACTATGACTACGGTCTTCGGGCACAAAAAAACAACATCCACGTTTATACCACACCAGAATATCTGGGCAGTTGCGAGCGAAACGAGCTTTTGGTCCTACGTGGCAGAAAACCTGATACGACCTTAGCGAATAGGTTTAGGTTTTTGTATTCCCCGCTTGGGGTAGATCCTGTAGCAGAATTTAGATATACCTCAAGGCATAAAGGGTTTTTTACAGCGGTTAAGAATTTTACGATTGTAAACCTTAATAATCTTATGGGAAATCGCTTACATAAATTTTATACCCAACGTATAAGAAAGCATGTCAAATAAAATTTTTGTTTTAAGAATTGTATAGCCATCCTAAAATTAGGACGGGGTAGTGGCAATAATGGCGATTTTGGGCATAGAAAATGCGGTTTTATTGTATTTCACTACATAAAGATATCTGAACTAAAAACTTCATATTTACCACTGAGGTATTAAATCTGAGTTACTTTATCAACAGCTGCTTCAACTGAAAATTTGGTTTTAAGAAGGTCTAAAGAATTGTTGCCCATCTCAATCCTTTTTTGATCATTATCCAATAAATATCTAGTATTTTCTAAAAATTTATTGTCATTACCATTATAAGTAACAAAACCTGCTCCAGCGTTTTCGATAGTCTCAACAACGTCATTACCATTATTTACACTACCCAAAATTGGTAAGCCTTGCGACATATATCCTAGTAATTTTCCAGGAAAATTATAGGTTGAATGTTCTTTATGTAAAGTAAAAAGACCAATGTCAAACTCACTGAGCATCATTCTGTAAGTTTTTTGATTTACCGGCTCCAAGAGCAGAATGTTTGTTAAGCTAAATTTTTCAATAGATTCTTTTACTAAATCAAATTCATTGCCTGATCCCGCAAAAACAAAATGTGCATTCTTATAATTTGATAATTTTTGAGCAAGTCTTACCAGATTCATCATATCTTGCGCTTCTCCCATATTACCACCGTAGAATAATACAATTTTATCAGTAAGATGGTATTTAATCCTAAATGAGTTATTGGAATTTATTACAGGTTTCTCACTGCTCCAATTGTAGAGAACTTCTGTCTTATTTTTGAGACCAAATTTATTTTGAAACCATTCTAGATTTTTAGGAGATTGAAGCCCAATGCTATCAGCTGCCTTATAATTTTTCCTCTCAAAGGCCCTAAAATAAGTAGCTATAATAGATTTTTCCTTTATCATTCCATGATCTATAACCCATTGGGGAAAGATATCCCTTAGAATGAGATAGCTTCTGGCTGACCATTTTTGTTTTAGCTTATTAACTAAACTTCCAAAGAAAATTGAGGGAGAATAATAAACAATCAATTCACAAGGATTCTTAATGAAAATATCTTTCAGATGCCTCCAAGCATTATACGACAAGAGCGTTTCATTAATCGCTCTTTTGATTTTAGATTCTGCCTTGACATCGCCAGATTTAAAACGATATACATTTACTCCATCCAAAACTTCGTGTACGTAATTTTTATCGATACGATGATCTGGGGTAACAACACTTACACTGTGACCAGAATGTATAAGGGCTACTCCAAGTTCATGCATCATTTTTGCGCCAATTTTAGTACTCTGCGGCAGGTAATCATCTACTAATAATAATATTTTCATTTTCCGCTTAAACTGTAATTCTCATAGAGGGAATGATGAGATTTCATAAAAGAATACATTTCATCAATCATAACGGAATAGGTGGGTATTTCCATTTTCAATTCTGATCTGGTATCCACTATTGATTTGTCAACCTGCTTTCCTTCAACGGCATTGATTTTAATATCCTTACCGGTAATGCTTTTAAATATTTGCAATAAATCAAATTTATTAATAGATGCACCATTGGTAACGTGGTAAAGACCTTCTAGATCTTGATCTATTGCAGAAACGATAACTTTAGCAAGCTGAGTCGTCGTAACACCTGACCATATAGCTTTAGTAAAACCGTTTGTTTCTCCTTCCTGTTTCATAAACCAGTCAAAGAGTCCTTCGCCATTTTTCTTTAATTCTGGTCCAATAATAGAGGTGCGAAGCGTTAAATGATGTGTTTTTTCAACTTCACCCAGCGCTTTGGTTTTCGCATAGATATCCTTGCCATCTTTTACATCAAGTTCTGTATAACCGCCTTTATCACCAGAAAATACACAATCGGTTGATACATGTATGAGCTTCGCATGTATATCATCACAAAGCTGTGCAAGTAGATGGGGAAGATAAGAGTTTAAGTAAATTGCATTTGCGGGATTGTCATTTGCACCTTTAATAAGAATTCCCACACAATTAATTACATAATCGGGTTTGACTTTTTTTATGAGATTTGCAAGCTCTTCCTTTTGGTGAAGGTCTAAAATTATACTATCTGAAGTCAATTTATTTCTAAAGGAAACATCAGTAATATCGTAGTTTCCGTTTTCTTTAAAATGGTAGTACACTTGGTGACCTAGCATTCCCGTAGAGCCGAGAATCATTATCTTCTTTTTCATAATTTATTTTTTCCAGACGGTTCGGTTAATATAATCAGTATAGGATAAGATTATCCGCAATACCTTAGTTGAAACGTTATCAACATCGTAATCTCTAACTTTATGAACAGGATATTCCTTTTCTGCAAATTGCGATGTAATAACTTCAATACTGTTCATGATCAAGTCTTTTTTGAGCCCTGTCATTATAAGCGTGGCTTCATCCATACCTTCGGGCCGTTCATGGGCCTGTCTAATAGTTATCGCAGGGAGGTTTAGGATAGACGCTTCTTCAGTAATCGTCCCACTGTCAGAAATGACGCAGAAAGCATTTTTCTGTAAATGAATATAATCGTGGAAGCCAAATGGTTTTGAAAAAACGAGTTTATCGTTCTCAGAAACAAAGTTGATTTCTTCTAATTTTTTTCTGGTCCTGGGGTGTGTAGAAATGATGACCTTTTTATCAAAGTGATGGCTGATCGCATTTAGGGATTCCATAAGATCATTAAAATTTTCCTCAGAATCTACATTTTCTTCCCTGTGTATGCTTACAATAAAATAATCTCTTGCTTTTAGACCCTCCCGTTGTAATACAGAAGAAGCATCTATAGCTTCCATTTGCCTGGTAAGCACTTCAAGCATAGGTGAGCCTGTTTTTATAACTGTTTCCGGTCGCAGGCCTTCATTTAACAAATATTGTCGTGCATGTTCTGAAAGTGGCATATTGATATCGCTGAGATGGTCTACGATTTTACGGTTGATTTCTTCCGGTACGCGCTGATCAAAACACCTGTTACCAGCTTCCATATGAAAAATTGGAATTTTTTTCCTCTTAGCCGCAATGACTGACAGGCAACTATTGGTATCGCCATAAAGCAGTAAGGCATCTGGTTTTTCCTGTTCTAATAAAGCATCAGATTTAGTAATTACATTACCTATGGTCTCAGCGGCATTAGTACCGGCAGCTTCCAGAAAAAAATCAGGTTTTCTCAATCCCAGATCCTTAAAGAAAACTTCATTGAGCTCATAATCATAATTCTGCCCTGAATGTACAAGAATATGATTTGTATATTTATCAAGTTCTTTAATTACCTCACTTAGTTTAATGATTTCAGGCCTGGTGCCTACGATCGTCATAACCTTGATCATACTTTATTTTTTAATTCATTTTGAATATATCCCAATTCAAGTAATGCCTTTTCAACATCGGCAACGCTCAATCTGGTTGTATTGTGCGAATTGTAATCTTCAAATTGTGAAATACCCTTTTCTCCTTCATCAAAGAATTTTTCATAATTGAGGTCACGATTGTCAGCAGGAATGCGGAAATAACCCCCTAAATCTTCAGCCTTTAACATTTCTTCCCTTGTACATAAGGTTTCAAAGAGTTTTTCACCATGTCGCGTGCCTATGATCCTGACTTCATTCTTTGCATGGAACACATTGCATACTGCCTTTGCAAGATCTTCAATAGTACTTGCTGGCGCTTTGTGTACAAAAAGATCGCCTTGTTGACCATTTTTAAAAGCGAAAATCACCAATTCTACCGCCTCTTCAAGAGACATTAGAAATCTGGTCATATTGGGATCTGTTACCGTAAGATCCTTTCCTTCTTTAATCTGTTTTGCAAACAGTGGAATCACAGAACCTCTTGAGGCCATTACATTTCCATATCTCGTAAGGCAGATGGTAGTATCATCTGGGTTTACGTTTCTAGAAGCAGCAACTATAACTTTTTCCATTAAGGCTTTGGTCATGCCCATGGCATTAATGGGGTATGCCGCCTTATCTGTACTCAGGCAGATAACCTTCTTTACTTTATGCGCTATGGCGGCCTGCACCACATTCTCAGAGCCCATAACATTGGTCTTCGTGGCTTCTAATGGAAAAAATTCACAGGATGGCACTTGCTTTAATGCAGCCGCATGAAAAACGTAGTCAACACCTCTCATGGCATTTTCAACGCTGTTATAATTACGTACATCTCCTATATAAAACTTGATTTTATCATTTTTATATAGATTGCGCATATCGTCCTGTTTTTTTTCATCTCGGGAAAATATACGTATTTCATTGATTTCTGAATCCAGAAAGCGATCTAGAACTGCATTACCGAAAGATCCTGTACCACCGGTGATTAACAGAGTTTTGTTTCTAAACATTAGTATGTGTTTTGAGATTTAAGTTTAAGCAAAATAAAAGTAGGGGTATATAGAATTTTTGAGATGAATTCTCCTACACCCGCGTTTAAACAATTTTTATTTTCAAGAAATAATAGTATTCTATTATTAAAATAAGATAGTTTATACGCTGATTTTATAAAAAGAGGTAAGTTTTGTAATCTTTTGTCGTGTTCTTTTTTTGATTTTATATAACTCCACATTTGAGCCTTAACCTGTAAATAGACCCTGGCTCGCAATGCGGCATTTCCGCCCCTCATTCGCACTTTGGTCAGGGATTCATTGATAACCCCGAGTTTTTTGTGGCGGGCTATATTGAGCCACATAAAACCATCCTGACCATACCTCATATTTTCAGCAAACTGTATAGTTGGATTTTCTCTTAAAAACTCTGTTTTTACCATAACGCATGGTGTTGCAATAGGAGATGAAATTAAACAGGGGATGAATACATCACCTTTAAAATGATTGACATCTATAGTTTTATAAGTTTTATTATCATGATCTGTAAATAATTCATACGCAGTATGTGACCAGATAAGGGATTCGAGAAGCATATAGTCCAATTGAATCTTCAACTTGTTGGTTTTCCAAATATCATCTGAATCCAAAAATGCGATATACTCTCCGTTGGCTAATTTTATACCTTTATTTCTTGCAGCTGCAGGACCCGCATTCTCCGTTTTATGATATTTTATAAAATCAGAGTATTTTTTTATAAAGTCCTCATCATTTTCTTTTGAACCATCATTAATAACAATAATCTCAAAGTTCTGATAAGTTTGATTAAGAACACTATCAACTGCTTCTTTTAGCCATTTAATATTAGAATAGAAAGGTATTATCACGCTTATTAAAACTTCCATTTAATTGATGTTATCAGAAATTATCTCTTCGTGACTACGACTGTTTTCTTTTAAATATTTTTTGATCGTTTTTGTAGCATTTTCAGTTATCGTATAAGTAATTTTATAATCATTCAGAATATTTTCTAATTTGAGAACAATGCTATTAACATCTTTAGCTTTGATTTCATAACAATTGTATCCGTCCTGCATGAGGTTCGAGATAGTACCGACGAAGGTAGTTAATATTGGTACTTTAAAAATCATTGCTTCATAAAGTACCCTTGGGAATCCTTCATGATACGTTGGTAAAATAAATAAATCAGCATTTTGATAATATTTTTTTAATTCATTTTTATCGGATACGACACCTACTAAGTTTACAATGTTTTGCATTTCAAATTTTATTATCTGCTCATGTATATGATCAAAATGTTGACCTTGACCTATGATATTTAAAATAAAATTCTCGTAACCCTTTTTTTTAAGTAATGATACGGCTTCTATTAATTCAAATATGCCTTTATCTCTTTCTACTCTACCTATAAAAAGAATGGATTGTATTTGGTTTTCATTTGTGTCTTTAATATTATTTAACGGGATGTCTTTTAAATTATAATCAATCATTGGAGCGATTGTAAATGCAGAAGTATTATATTTTTTCACGCTTTTCGTAAACTGTGGGGAAACAGTTGCAATAAATTTAGAATGCTTAATAAGATACCGTGATAACTTAGAATTTATATTATTCTCTCCCCTTAAATATAGCCCGTATGGTATATTGCATAATTTGCATAACAATAGATTATAAGCGAAAGCATTAGGGTAAAAACAATAGATAAAATCTGCTTTTTTGAAAAGTGTATATAATTTTAAGCTTGCCTTGAAATACGAAGTAATTTTATTTGATGTTCTATTTAAGCCTACAAACGAAATATTATTGTCATCTAAATCAAAAGACGTGATAGAAGAGTTTTCTAATGGTATAAGAAAATGAAAAATTGTAGGTTCATAATTCAAATCTTTTAGTTTCTTGATAAAAGTCCCTGTACTCTTGTGAATAAAATGATGGTTTTCTTTACAATAAATTGCATCGCTATTTATAACCAAAATTTTCAATTCTCTTTTTCTTTTCATGATAACAATGCTGATATTAAGAATTTTAATCTTGGCTTTTTAGTCCTTCTTGATGCATAATTTCCCTAAAATAATACTCTTTTTTTTCAAATATGGATGAGTATGGATACCATGTATTATATCTATGGGTATCAGCAACTAACATTGAAGTATCCCTAGTATAGTATATAAATTTGGGTAGTGCTGCAAAAATAAAAATTACAAATACTAAACCTCTTTTTAATCTACTAAATCTCTTGTGGTAATACAATCTATTAAGAAATTCCGCAAAGAAAACGAACATAAACGGAGTAAGATAATTAAGAAATCGACCAAATCCTGTCACAGCGACATATAACATCACTATTGTAAAGTAAAATAAATATAGTTCTTCGAATTTTGAATTCTGAACTTCGAACCTTTTGAAAATTCTAATACTCAAATAAGGTAAAAGTCCATAAAGAACGAAATTACCAATCATTCCATTGAGATTCGCTTGAAAGTCAGAATAATATAAAAATTTAGAGGTTACATCTTGGGAAAATAAAATAATCTCAATAAGACTGGGTATAAAGGTAAATGCTACAGATATTGAGATAACTACTATTCCTAAGATAATGACATTACTTAAGCTCAATTTTGAGTTTCGAAATAATGGTAAAATTAGAAGTAAAAGAGCAGAATTATGAAAGAGAATAGCTACAGCTATAAATAGATAATATGCTTGCCAATTTTTTTTCATAAAATATGGGTATGCGATCAAAAGCATAGCAATAGCTAGTGATTCTCGCATCACTTCCATATTAAAGTATAAATATGCAAAAATATAGTAGATAAGGACTGCTGTAAATTTAAATGGGGTATAGCGTTTTATAAATCTAAATAATACAATATTTATAAAGCTGGCGTGTATTATCTGAAAGAATACAAAATTGTTTATTAGAGTTTTACTTAATGAAGAAAGAAGTATCCAAAAGGGACTGTATTTAAAGTTAAATAAATTCTGAAAAGTTATTTCATTTAAAAAAGGCAATTCTTGAAAATCTTCATAATAGGAAAGAGTATCACCACCTACTTTATATCTTAATCCAGCAACAGCTATTAATATAACCATAACAAAATTATAGACTTTCAATGCCTTTTTAGGCTGCTGTGAAAAATCAAACCTTAGAGTACAAATGATTAATAATATAAATATTGCTGTATATAACATTTAAACGCAATTGTCTTTGAAGTCTAATTTTTAGTTACCAGCAATTTCACTTGGAAAATACTGTAATCTCTCTTGAATAATAGGCCATAATAAATGATAGCGATAAAACCGGTAATGATTCTAATCCATAATACTGGTAAACTATACATAGAATATATTGCTAATGAAAATGCTGGCACTGCTAAAACTGAGAATTTCATAATGTTAAATGGTATATAATATAATTTATTAGATATAAACCAACTTAATGCCACTAAAAAAGTATTTGTTATCAATAGTGAATAAACTACTCCATATAGTCCATAAGACTGAATCAGAAAATATAGCGTAGATATATTTATGATGACAGAGGCAAAAAATGTGTATGATAAGAATTTAGTTTTTTCTAAGGCTTTAGGCCCTATATCTACAATCTCTTTTATTATAAATAGGGAAAAATAAAGTGATAGGGCTCCTACAAAATGGTAAGATTCATAGAACTCCTCTGACGCAACTAATATTATTAGTTCTTTTGAAAACAGAGCTATTAAAGATACAATTAGAAAAAGCGGGCCAGAAGTAAGTATTAAGGTATGAGCAAAAATAGTTTTGTGATCTGGTTTTTTTAACTGCTCAAACATAAAGGGAGCCCAAGCCATAATAAACGCAGAATAAATTAATTGTATAGCAGAGGCCAACTTTAAGGATAAGGAGTAAATACCAATCGATGCAACTGTTAAATATCCTACCATAAAGAAACGATTGGCATAGGACAATGAAACACTTCCTATACGAGCAGGTATTTGTGGCATGGCGTACTTAAAAGCTTTTTTAAATAGTGGAATTGAAATTTTGAATAATAAAAATTCTCTCACCGCAAAAAATATAAATACCGAGGATAAGATAAGGCTAATCAATTGTGCATAAAAAACTGCAATAATTCCCATTCTAAGCCATACTATAAGAAGAGTAACTATGGCTATCATTGACAATACTTTAGCTAGCATTAACCATACAAACGCCTTATTTCTTTTCTCATATCTTAAAATTATGAATGCTAGCATTGTGAAATTAGTAAACGGTAATTGCAGCGACGCAAGTTCAATCAGTCCTGAATAATTTCCTGATTCAAATATGAGATTTGAAATTTGAGTTGATAAAGCAAATAAGATTAAGGTTATAATAAACGAAAAACCTATAATTAAAATGAAGATTGTGGAGACAAAAGTTTTCTTAATTTTTCCTTCTAAATCATAGTAATATCGCTGTAAGGATGTCTCAAGTTGAAGAACTGCAAAAATAGAAGCTATACCAAGAATTACCTGTATTAAATCAATTGCTCCAAATTCTACTTTGGAGAAAAATCGTGTATAAATGGGTAATAAAAGAAAACCCATTACTTTCTGTATAGAAGTGGCCAAACCGAAAGAAAAAAAGCTTTTTATGAACTCCTTCATAAACTTAGTGGTTCTTATTCATTTTTAGTTAGTAGAAAGCGTTTCATCCATTTCTGACAATCATATTTTTCAATAATACTATCTGATATTTTCTTGTAAGGAGAATTTAAAAAGGATTTCAAAGATTTGGAATCATCAATTCCTAAAATAAATATATTGTCCGAATCGTAGAAATCTTGATGCTTTATCGTAGGATCATTAGTAACTAATTTTTTTTTAAAAAATATAGATTCCATAGGTCTTAAAGTAAGTCCATTTTGTCCTTTCTGAACAAAATCAAGAATAGCCTTACTTTGTGATATGAGTTTCAGATAATCTAAGTAGGCAATTGACTTGTTGGTACTTTTCAAATTCTTGTATTTATCATCGACAATATAAAAATTTGGCTTCAAGTCCTGTTTGAGCATCTCTTTTTCAATTTCTATTAAAGCTTTTTTTCTCCCTTTATCTACGCCTACAAAAGTCAAGTCATATTTAATTTCTGCTTTTGGAAGCTTAATAGTGTTGAAATAAAATGTAGTATTAAACTTTAGAGAATATTCTTTGCAGTCTATCGGATCAAAAGACCACTTTTCAAATGAATAATTTGAAATATCATTTGGATTAATTAATTTAAAAACAGGATTCCAATACCAAAATATTATTCTTATCTGCGGATATTTTTCTTGAATAAATTTTATTGGTAATGGTTCTGTAGATGCAAAAATTATAATTGTATCAATTTCATTCAATTTTTTTTTCCAATCACCATACCAAAGAAATTCAAAAATATTTAGATGAAAGCAAACTTTTCGAAATGCTTTTTGAATATTAGATATTTTTTTTAAAGTTGGGAATGTAGGAAAACCTTTAGACCAGAAAAAAGGAACAAAGAAAGGTATTGAATCATATATAACTATGACCTTTTCTTTGTAATCACTATTGTGATTTTTAACTTTCACGATTATTTTTTTTGTATATTTTATTAAAACAAGATAGAATTGATATGGTAAAAATTCTACTATTGAATTTTTAGTATTAAAAAGAATTATAATTTAATCATATAGATTTATATTATAATCAAAAAGTTCTGCATCAATTAAAGTGGGTTGTGTAATATCCTTATCTGATAATTTTAATTTAGTTGCCGGTATTTGCCATTCTATACCCACAGTTTGATCATTATATACAATGCCCCTATCGTGTGAAGGAGCATAATAATTATCACATTTATAAGCAAATTTTGCAGTTTCGGATAATACTATAAAACCATGTGCAAACCCTCTAGGCACAAATAATTGCTTTCTTTCTTCTGCATTTAGCTCTACAGTAACATTTTTACCAAAATAGGGCGATCCTTTTCTAATATCTACAGCTACATCTAAAACGGTTCCTTCTATTACCCTAACCAATTTTGATTGGGTAAATGGAGGCAACTGATAATGTAATCCCCTTAATACACCAAAGCTAGATTTGGATTCATTATCCTGACAAAAGTTGACCGTATACCCGAGGAATTCTTCCAACTTATCTTTACGAAATGTTTCAGAAAAATATCCTCTACTATCTCCAAAAATTTTTGGTTCACAAATAACTATATCAGGTATTTCTGTTCTGACAAAATTCATTCTATTTTTTATTAGCTCTTTTAAGTAAATACTGTCCGTAACCGGTCTTTTTTAGAGGTTCGGCAAGTTTTAATAATTGCTCCTTAGAAATGTAGCCATTCTCATATGCTATTTCCTCAAGACAAGCAACTTTCAACCCTTGTCTCTTTTCAATAGTATGTATGTAATTAGAAGCTTCGAGCATAGATTCATGAGTGCCGGTATCTAACCATGCATAACCTCTCCCCATAAGCTCAACTTTAAGTTTATCTTCTTTAAGATAAAATTCATTTATCGAAGTTATTTCTAGTTCGCCACGGTGACTGGGTTCGACATTTTCAGCAACTTCAATCACAGAATTGGGATAAAAATATAAACCTATTACCGCATAATTACTTTTTGGTTTGGCTGGTTTTTCTTCAAGACTTATAACATTTCCACTATCATCAAATTCTGCCACACCATAACGAGATGGATCATTTACATAATAGCCAAAAACCGTAGCTTTCTTTTCCTTTTCTACATTTTTAATAGACTGTTCTAATAATTTTGTAAAACCGTGACCATAAAAAATATTATCACCTAATACCAAACACACACTATCATCACCTATGAATTCTTTGCCTAAAATGAATGCCTGAGCCAATCCATCTGGACTTGGCTGAATTTTATATTCGAATCTCATTCCTATTTCAGAACCATCACCCAAGAGTTTTTGAAAATTAGGTAAGTCTTCAGGTGTTGATATTATTAAAACTTCTCTAATGCCAGATAGCATTAAAACCGATAGGGGATAATATATTAGAGGTTTATCATATATATTTAAAAGTTGTTTAGACACACCCTTGGTTATAGGGTAAAGTCTTGTTCCTGAACCTCCTGCTAATATAATTCCTTTCATAAGTTCATTTTTTTTATAGTAATTCTCCTAACTCACTAGGACTAAATATTTGAATCATCTATGGTCTTGCAGAAATGACCCTCTCAAAATTTAAAGAATGTTTGTATAAAGTTTTTTATGGGTTTTCCGCGTTTATTACATATCTCTAAACATCGCTTGATCTATCATTGAATTATACTATTATTTCTTTTAAACCGTTTATGTGTTAATTCAATTTTCTATCTAGTTCTTTGTAAATTCAATCTGCCATATAGATTTTTATACATTGCTTAAAAGCGCGAAGCTTTTCTTGCATTTTACAGGCCGTAAAAGTATAAGTTCTCCCGATATTAGCACGGCATTCTTCCAAAATATTGTTAAAGAATTTAATATTTTCCTGTTGGTTTTCCGCAGCAAATAGTTCCAGGCATACAGAACATTTTATCAAAAATCTTTTTTGACTTATATCATAGAAAAAGCATCCCCAACTTTAATAAACCAGGAATAAAAAAAAGCTGTTATCTTTCGCGAATTAGGAGTTCCGCCATTTTCCAGTCAAACGGGATGTCTATATCATGAGAAGAAATCTCATCCATTACGAATTTTTTTACTTTTTTAAATTCGTTAAGGGGTTTCGCTTTTAAGGAATTGATATTTATGATATATATAGCGCCATTAAGTTCCCAAACTTTAGGGGCTTCTTGCCTGGTCTTAAAATTTCCTTCTTTGGATGGTTTTAGAAAACCTTCCCCGTTTTCTTCTTTAAGCACATAATAAGGATTAGCACGGGCTTCTTTTACAGAAACTATCATATCCAACTCAGGAGTATATAAGGCGAGGGCTTCTTTGATCTGGCTGGCGTTTCTAAATGGGGAAGTGGGCTGTAGTAAAATAAGAATATCATTTTTTACGCCTTTTTTTTCCATAAAAGCTACCGCATGCAGAAGTACTTCATAGGTACCCGCCTGATCTGTGGCTAAATTCTGAGGTCTTAAAAAAGGTACCTGAAGGCCATGGTCAATAACTGTTTGCCTGATTTCTTCACTATCTGTAGATACGATGATCTCATCATCTGTAAAAAGCTGCCTAGCAGCTTCAATGGTGTGTTGTATGAGCGGTTTGCCACCCAGTAGTTTGATGTTTTTACCGGGGACCCCTTTAGAGCCACCGCGTGCGGGTATAACGACTAGCATTAGTGCATGTGTTTTACAAATTCCTGAGCCTTTTTATAATCTACCGGGCTACCGATGTCAATCCAAAAGCCGTGAATGGGATTATGGATCAATTTACCACCATCTTTTACCAGATCCTCCATCAACTCCGTGATGTCAAAAAATTTGTTTTTTGGGATTCTGTTTACTAGTTCTTTTTTGAAAATATAGATCCCGGCATTGGAGTGGTACACATAAGAGGGTTTTTCCTTAAAATCCAAAACGGTACGCTCATGTGTCTCAAAGACAGCGTAGGGAACATCTACTTTATATTCAGTGGAGGCGACACACATATCTGCATTTTGCTCAATAATATCAAGGTAAAGGTCTTCAAAATCCACATCACTGAACAAATCACTATTCATCAACAGGATGTAGGGACTATTGAAATTATCTACCAGGGAGAGGGCACCTGCAGTACCTAGCGGCTCGTTTTCCCATATATATTCTATGGAAATGCCCCTGTCGCTACCATCACCAAAATAATCTTTGATCTGTTCTCCCAGATATTTAACAGAGATGTAAATCTTTTCTATACCAAAAGAGATCAACCGGTCAATATTATGGGCGATAATAGGGCGATCACCCAGTGGTAACATAGGTTTAGGTACAGTATCAGTAAGGGGACTAAGTCGTTTTCCCCTTCCACCGGCCATGATCATACATTCTAACGGAAGCTGCGCCTGTGATTTTTCCAGATCAATGATGCGCAGAAGCTTCTTGTCATGATCAAGAATGGGAAGTATCTTTATATCCCTATCTCGATATATTTTGAGGTCTAAAAACCCTTTTTTGTCAATTTCATAAACAAAATTCCTGTTACAGATCTCACCTGTTTTCAATCCCAGATCTGCATGATTCAACAACGACCTGCGAATGTCCCCATCAGTAACAGATCCCACTACGGAATGCTCATCATCCACGACAAACAGAATAAGCCTGCTGATATGGCCAGCATAGAGGATATCGTTTAACTTTTGAAGGGCTTCAAGAATTGTTTTGTCCTTGTGAATACGTATACTGTCCAGTTGCATCGTTAAAATTTAAAATCGTAAAATACTTTTTTTAGATCTTTAGGATAAGGGCCTGATAGAACCTCTATAATTTTTAGCGCGGCCGTTCCATTACCATATATTTGTTTCTGGTTTTCTATTTTGTGGGCAAAAGAACTACTAAAAGCCATGGTTAGGGCTTCTTTGATTTGTTCTTTTTCAGGGCTGATATTGATGATACTTTCTGCCATAACCCGTCCTTTTTGCCTATCGCCAATATTGATCGTGGGAATATTGAAACTGGGGACTTCAAGGATACCGCTTGATGAATTTCCCAGTACAACATCCATATATTGAAGGCTGGATAGATAACGCAACTGTCCAAGCGATTTGAACGCTATCGCATTTTCTTTGTTTTCAGAAACAAACTCTGTGATCATTTTATTGATGATGCGGCCATTCTTATCCGCATTTGCATGGGTAAAGATCAAATGGGTTTCTTTTAAAGAGCGCAATGCGTTTAAAATCTCCGCGAACTGCTTCTCCGCCAGATCGTTTTCTAAGGTCACGGGATGAAACGTGATCAGTATATTCTTCTTGCCCAATTCAAAATCGATGGATTTCTCAAAGTCTTCCCGGTTTAAAAGGTTTAGGTTTTTTATGGAATCCAGACCTATAGCCCCCACATCAAATACACGGTCTGGATCTTCACCTAGTTGTGTGATGCGGTTTCTGTATATCGTGGTGGAGGCGAAATGCCAATAACTCATTTTTGTAATAGCATGCCGAATGCCTTCATCGTAAGCGCCCTCGGTGGTTTCGCCACCATGAATGTGCGCTATGGGAATATTTGCGATCATTGCCGCTGTGGCTGCGGCAAGCATTTCAGACCGGTCGCCCAGGATAACCACAATATCGGGTCGTAGCTCTTCCATAGCATCAGCAAAACCTATCATGGCGAGCCCAATGGATTTTGTGATTCCCGTGGCCGTATCTGAAGAGAGAAGGCATTCTACTTTTTTGGCTATCGTGTAACCCCCATCCTCAATTTCCTGTACGGTATTGCCAAATTCTGGGGATAGGTGCATGGCACTTACGATAAGCTGGAGCTTAAAAGCATCACTTTTTTTAAGCTGATCTATCAGGGGTCTCAATAAACCGAATTCTGCCCGTGTTCCCGTTATAACTGCTATATTCTTCAACTTATTCCAGTTCTATTGATTCTTCCTGCTTAAAATCGCGTATTGCGGTTTTTCCCAGAACTTCGTCCCACCGCATAGGGCTCAAACCAGTTCCCGGTCGTTTTATCGTAAGGTTTATAACCGTGAATTTCTCCCCTTTAGTAATATTTTTTGAGGCAATAATGCTTTTACGGGCTACCGTTTTATTCTTTATTTCTGATGGAGAAGGTTCTTTCTTTCCAGATCCGGAGATTGCTTTTTCGATATTACGAATGGCGCTTACCATGGCCTTAAGTTCCTCTGGCTCCAGCGATGCACGGTGATCAGGCCCCGGTAAATTCCTATCTAATGTAAAATGCTTTTCTATGACCGTGGCTCCCAGCGCAACGGCTGCTACAGGAACCTCTATTCCCAGGGTATGGTCTGAATATCCTATCTTAACATCGAGTTCTTGGCCAATGGTGTTCATGGCCTTGAGGTTGACATCTTCCATGGGGGTGGGATACTCGGTATTGCAATGCACGATATGAATGTCTTCCCTGTTTATACCCTCTTTTATAAGTATGTTGAAAGCTTCCCTGACTTCTGGCATGGAAGCCATTCCCGTTGACATGACCACAGGTTTTTTAAAGCTTGCAATCTTGCGAAGGTAGGGGAGGTTGGTAATTTCACCGGAAGGGATTTTAAAGAGATCAATTCCAACGGTATTCAAAAATTCAAGGCTTTCCAAATCAAATCCCGTGGAAAGGAATTTGATATTTTTTGAGTCACAATACGCTATCAAAATGCGGTGTGACGCTTCAGATAGTTCCAATTTTTTGAGCATCTCATATTGTGAGTCTGAATCTTTTGTATTCGTATCTTGATAAGCAGCGCGCAGTGCGGATTTTGTTACTAATTTTGAAGCTTTGAACGTTTGAAACTTTACATAATCTACCCCGGCCGCAGCGGCGGCATCGATCAATTTTTTTGCCTGATCCATGTCACCGTTGTGGTTAACACCTGCTTCTGCTATTATAAGTACGCTCTTTTTCATAATGACCTACCCGGATTTCCCACGATTTTCTGATTATCTGCAATATCGTTTAATACTACCGTACCTGCTCCTATAGTTACATTTTTACCTATGCGAACACCTTGTTTTACTACCGCGTTAGCGCCTATAAAACTTAAATCACCTACAGTCACATTACCGGCCAAAACCGCACCCGGCGCGATATGAACACCATTTCCTATAGTGCATTCATGTTCAATGATGGAAGCGGTATTTAGGATACAATAATCCCCAATGCGCGCCAAAGCGTTGATGGATACGTTTTTAGATACAAAGTTCCCTTCGCCCATTTGGCATGTTTTTGAAACGCTGCTTTGTGGATGCATTACGTTTACTATTTTCTTTTTCCTGGAGCGTATCAAATTCGCGACTTTCACCCGAATTTTATTATCACCGATACCTAAAATATAGTTTTTATCTGTTTTCCATTCCTCAAAATTGGCATCTGACTCAAAACCCAAATACTCAAGTTTGAAAGGATTTAGTGCAATTTCATGAATTTCCGTATAGCCATTTAATTTTAGTCCGCACAAAAGGGCTGTCTCGGCCACTACAAAGCCATGCCCAGAGTATCCAATCAATATGACTTCTTTATCTAACACTGCTGGGAATGTTTACAATTCGATCTTCTAAAAATTCAGCATTTAATTGTTCGTCCCTAATGCAATCTTTATACATAGGTAACTTATACATCAATTGCCATATAGGTCTGGTCATCACCCCAGAAGCATTGGTTTCTTTTAAAAAAAGATCACGTTGCTCCCTGTTTTCCATTTCCACGCACATCAACCAGTAGTTGGCCTTTGTTTCAGGCAACTCTGTACGGAACTTTATATTTTCACCGTCAAAAAACGTTTGATAGCTTTTTGCAAGAATCCTTTTGTTTTCAAGGAAGGAATCTAAATTTTCAAGTTGCGCACAGGCCAGCGCGGCATTAAGATTTGGCATCCTGAAATTATAACCCATCTCATCATGATAATATTCATAGGGATGAGGTTGTTTTGCTGTGGTGGTGAGGTATTTGGCTTTTTCACCCAGTGCTAAAGTATTGCTCACTATAGCGCCACCGCCACCGCAGGTGACTACCTTGTTTCCGTTAAAGGAAAATACGCCAAGCTGACCAAAACTTCCCGTGGGCTTTCCCTTCAATTCACTCCCTAATGACTCTGCCGCGTCTTCAACCACCGGGATATTCCAGGCAGAGCAGATTTCTACAAGTTCATCAATCCTTACCGGAAATCCAAAAGTATGCATGGGTAAACATGCTGCAATTTTGTTCCCTGTTTTCTTATTATAGCAACCATCTTGACGCAAATCGCCATACTCTTCAAGGAAATTGCGTACAGCGACCGTAGACAAACCCATGGTGTCCCTGTCTACATCCAAGAAAACGGGATGGGCATTGTTATAAGCAATGGCGTTTGCCGTGGCAATAAAGGTAAGGGCCTGCGTGAGCACTTCATTTCCAGTTTTTACGCCCACTAAGCGTAAGGCCACTTGTATGCCAGCGGTTCCATTCACTACTGCCACTGCTTTTTTCGTGTTGGTAATGTTTTGCATCATGAGCTCAAAGGTGTCTACATAGGCGCCTATTGAGGACACAAATGTGGAATCTATGGTGTCATTGAGGTATTTTTTTTCATTACCCCTAAAACAAGGTTCGTGTAGTGGTATGAATTTTTTAGATTCAAAAAGGTCCTGAATGTATGCTATTGTTTTTTGATTGGTTGTCATTACATTTTAGAATCTAGGTATTTCCCTGTTTCCTTATGCCCGAAATCTGGTATCATAGTATGGAAAATATTTAGGACATCAGTTTTTGACCATGTTCCCGAAGCTCGAAGAGCGTTTATGTGGGTTTCGAAATACTTTAATTTGTTCGTTTCAACATTCACTTCATTTTTGATTACCCCCAAACTTTCAAAACGTTCAAGATCCAATGTTTCATCGTCTGTAAAGAATTCTTCAAAATCTTTTTCTCCGGTAGTATCACTTGTAGTAAAAAAACAAGGCCATTTTTTGTCTTTCGGTAAAGTTTCAACCAGGTTTCTGGCTTCTTCCTCGGTTTTGCACACGTAAGGTTCATAACCCAACTGGGCCAGATATTTAACGGCAATATCTGCAAAAGAAATCAAATGTAAATCTTCACTGAGTTTTGGAAAAAATATATCCCGGTTTTCACCGAATATACAGGACATAAGACAAAGTTCGCCAGACTCCTGAGGCGTTACAAAATAACGCTTTACGTCTGAAGGGGCGACTATAGGTTGTTTTTTTTGAATACGCTGATTAAAACCATGAAGAAGGGAGCCATCTGAAAAAGCCACATTTGCAAAACGTGCCGTGGATATAGAAATACTTTCGCTTCTTCGCATCAAGAACATTTCCATAATCCGTTTAGAGGCACCCATCATATTGACAGGATTTGCCGCTTTATCTGTAGAAACACAGAAGTATTTCTTTGTTCCTTTTTTAATGGCCTGCTTTAAGGTTTTATCTGTATTGAAGATATTGACATCTATCATCCTCATTAAGGTAAAAGGATCTTTTTCGCTTCGCACATGTTTGAGTGCAGATAGATTGAGAACATAGTCATAAATACCGTCGGCTTTTATAAAGGCGTCATATTCCAACGATCCAATATCCAGGGCAAAGGTTTGAAAATCACCATCTATATAACCCAACGAACTTCGGATATCCCTGACCAGTTCCACCATATTGTTTTCCGAAAGATCTACAACATGAAGCTTTTTCGGATTACGCTTAAAAATTTCTTTGGTGACGGCCTGGCCTATTGATCCTGCCCCACCAATGACCAGAAAGCTAGAAGCCCTAACTGCTTTTGACAGCGCTTGTTCATTGGCTAACAGGTCTGAAGTAAACAAATTTTTATCACGTCCTATTAATTCAAGTATATTCATGCTGTTACTATTCCTAAAATTAATTATGTACTATCTTAGTGACCTTTGAGCTATTTATGATCAAAGTTGGGAGATTGACTTACGTTGAGTTCTCCTTCGTTTTACAGGTGGTAAAAGTATAAGTTCTGCTGATATTAGAGCGACTTTATTTCATATTCTTGTTAAAGAATTTATTATTTTCTACTATTATTTTTTTTAAAAATACTTTAAGATTCGCCCAACATTTACCGAAAATTGGTGTTGAGTTTCACAAAAAGATTTGCTTATCTTTTATGAATAGGAGACACGGTTTGAAGTTTTACAATTTACCAGTAATGTCAGATTTAATATTTTGGTAAAATTATAGGCTATCTCGTAGTAACCTTAAATAAAAGTCTAATGGTCTCGATTTCCCAATAAATCTATTCATCAAGTATGTACTTTGAACTTTTTTGGATAGTTTTAGCATTCCCAAAGTAGGATACTATTCTTTATACAATGAAAAAAATTCTCATCACCGGAGGTGCCGGTTTTATAGGTTCGCATCTTAGCGAGCGATTATTAAAGGAAGGCAATCATATACTCTGCCTTGATAATTATTTTACAGGAGCAAAACAGAACGTGGTTCATTTGCTCGACAACCCTTATTTTGAATTGGTGCGTCACGATGTAACCCATCCCTATTATGCCGAGGTAGATGAAATATACAATCTGGCGTGTCCCGCAAGTCCCATTCATTACCAATACAATGCGATTAAAACGATCAAAACCTCCGTTATGGGTGCGATCAATATGCTTGGATTGGCAAAAAGGGTAAAAGCCAAAATTTTGCAGGCAAGCACCAGTGAGGTTTACGGTGATCCCCAGGTGCACCCGCAGCCAGAAAGCTACTGGGGGCATGTAAATCCTATAGGCTTGCGTTCGTGCTACGATGAGGGAAAACGCTGCGCGGAGACACTGTTTATGGATTACCACAACCAGAACGATGTCGCCATAAAGATCATACGAATATTTAATACCTACGGGCCAAATATGAATCCCGCTGATGGGAGGGTGGTTTCCAATTTTATTGTTCAGGCCCTTCGCGGGGAAGATATTACTATTTACGGCGATGGTAATCAAACGCGTTCCTTTCAGTACGTAGATGATCTGGTAGAAGGAATGGTACGCATGATGAACAGTGAAGATGGCTTTTTGGGCCCTGTAAATCTGGGTAACCCCAATGAATTTACAATGCTTGAACTTGCATCTAAAATTATTGCATTGACCGGTTCATCATCAGAGATCAGGCACATGCCCCTGCCACAGGATGATCCTAAACAACGTCAACCGGATATTAGCCTTGCCAAAGAAAAACTTAACGGCTGGGAACCCAATACCCAGTTAGACGCCGGACTGATAAAAACCATAGCTTATTTTAAGGAAGTGATTTAGGAGTTGCAGAGGCCGGGGATTCGGTACGCTCGGCTCTGCCGAGCACTCAGCCGCCTACTTTTTTGTTTCAGCAGAACACCTTCAAATTTTCATTCGAAGTAAGAGCTGAGGCGGTTGAGTGCGGTGCTTTAGCGCAGTGTACCGAAACCGCCGGCGTCGCAGGAAACCCGGGGCTTCGGTACGCTCGGCTCTGCCGATCACTCAGCCGCCTACATTTGTGTTTCAGCAGTGCATGCTCAAATTTTCATTTGAGGTAAGAGCTATAGGCGGTTGAGTGCTGCGCTTTAGCGTGGTGTACCGAAACCGCCGGTGTGGTCTGTAATCCGGGGCTTCGGTACGCTCGGCCTTGCCGATCACTCAGCCGCCCGCTTTTTTGTTTCAGCAGAACACCTTCAAATTTTCATTCGAAGTAAGAGCTGAGGTGGTTGAGTGCTGCGCTTTAGCGCAGTGTACCGAAACCGCCGGTGTGGTCTGTAATCCGGGGCTTCGGTACGCTCGGCCTTGCCGATCACTCAGCCGCCTGCTTTTGTGTTTTAGCAGAACATCTTCAATTTTTCATTTAAAGTAAGAGCTCTAGGCGGTTGAGTGCTGCGCCCTAAGCGCAGTGTACCGAAACCGCCGGTGTGGTCTGTAATCCGGGGCTTCGGTACGCTCGGCTCTGCCGAGCACTCAGCCGCCTACTTTTGTTTTTTAGAAGAACATCTTCGAATTTTTCATGCCGAGCACTCAGCCGCCTGCTTTTGGATTAGGTATATCAAATAATACTTTTATTTTATATCTTTCTATTTTGAGTATTGTTTTGAAGTGATGAAATCAGGCAATTAAGTGCCGTGTCTTAGGCGTGGCTTACCGAAGCCCTGAATCCAAAACATAAAATTTTAAAATGGCAAAAGGTTACACCTATATTCTATTGTGCTCAGACGGCAGTTATTATACAGGTAGTACTAAATATTTATCCCTCAGGGTCAAGCAACACCAAGATGGAGAGGGGGCTAGGCACACCGCAAAACATCTGCCGGTTCAACTGTTGTATTACGAAGAATACGACCGTATCGATCACGCATTTTATAGGGAAAAGCAAATACAAGGTTGGAGTAGGAAGAAGAAGGAAGCACTTATAAATGGGGATTATGATCTCCTTCCAGAACTTGCAAAAAAGATATTCAGGAAAGAATAATATGTATAGAACATAAACTGGGGCTTCGGTACGCTCGGCTTTGCCGATCACTCAGCCGCCTACTTTTTTGTTTCAGCAGAACATCTTCAAATTTTCATTCAATGTAAGAGCTATAGTCGGTTGAGTGCTGCGCCCTAAGCACAGTGTCCCGAAACCGCCGGTGTTACTCATACCGTAACGATTCAATAGGATCCAGGCGTGCGGCTTTTACGGCTGGGAACGAACCACTAATTATAGCAACAAAAAGTGTTACCGCAGTTGCCGCGATCATAGCGCCCCAGGGTGTGGTAAAATTGAAATTGGCCACTGCAGAGATCGCCATACCTATGCCTATGCCCAGTATAATACCGAGTATTCCGCCCAACTGGCCCACCATAATAGTTTCCATTAGAAACTGACCGGCAATGGTAGATTTTTTTGCGCCAAGTGCCTTTCGAACGCCAATTTCCCGCGTACGTTCGGTGACCGAAACCAACATGATATTCATCAGCGCTATGGAAGAGCCCAGTACAGTGATCAGGCTAATGATCCATGCCGCCATGGAAAGATATCCTGATATGCTGGAAATTTGATTGAGCAGATCGTCGCTGCGCTGCATGCCAAAATTATTTTCTTCTACAGGTGAGAGCCCACGGATATTTCTAAAGGTAAGAATGGCGTCGTCCTGCGCGCCTTCCATCATTTCCTTGTCATCAACTTTGATGCTTACCGCGTAATTAATGTTCGGCTGGGTAAACATAGAACGCGCCGTCTGTATGGGAATAAGCACGCGCAAATCCTGATTATTTCCAAAGGTGCTCCCTTTTTCTTCCAGAACACCCAAAATCTTAAACTTGGTGCCCCTTACACTTATGGTTTTATCAATGGGATCAATATTTTCAAAAAGCCCTTTTGCAAAATCACTTCCCAGAACGCAAACATGGCTGTTGTTTGAAATATCAAAAACGTTAAAATCCCTTCCCAGCTGCAATGCGAGCCCGGCATTTTGAATAAAATTTTCGTTTACCCCCAGTACGGTAACCTCGGGGTCTGTTTTTTTGGTATCGTAGCGTACTTCGGCCGTGCTGGTACCGGTAAAGGAGGTGGAGACATGCGTAAAGGGATAGTCGTAATTTTCTTCAAATTGTCTGACCTGGCGATATCCTATTACCGGATTTGTTTTTTCCCTTTCTCCACTGCCGCGGCGCTGTGTGGTGCGCTCATAGCGATCAAGGCTAAACGTATTGGATCCCATGGAAGAAAAATCGCTGCTTATCGTGTTTTCCAGCGCGCCTACCAGACTTAGTATAGCGACCAGCGCCGTGATCCCTATGGCAATAATTACGATGGTAAGTATGGTGCGCAGCAGGTTTCCCCTGATAGAATCAAAGGCAATACGGATATTTTCCCTAAATAGTGAAAGCATAAAGTATATAATTACATCTATGTGTCTACGAGAACAGCATAAAGTTACTGTTTTTGAGAAATAAGAAGGGCAAACGGCCAAATTTTAGGATATTTGCAGCCAGAAAATTTTATTATGGCCCAGAAACCCAGTATTCCCAAAGGTACCCGCGACTTTACTCCACAGGAAGTAGCACGACGTAATCACATCATCAGCGTTTTGCGCAAAAATTTTGAGCTTTTTGGATTTCAGCCCATAGAGACGCCGTCTTTTGAAAATACCGATACACTCATGGGGAAATATGGCGAAGAGGGGGACAGATTGATCTTTAAAATATTGAACAGTGGCGATTTTCTTAACAAAACGACTGAAAGCGCTTACGCGGAAAAAGATAGCAATACACTTGCTGGCGAAATTTCCGAAAAGGCCTTGCGCTATGATCTTACCGTACCTTTTGCGCGCTACGTGGTGCAGCACCAGAACGAACTCGAATTTCCTTTCAAAAGGTACCAGATGCAACTGGTATGGCGTGCAGACAGGCCACAAAAAGGCCGTTTTAGGGAGTTTTTGCAATGTGATGCAGATGCCGTGGGATCAGATTCCTTAGTACAGGAAGTAACCTTTGTGCAGCTTTATGATGCGGTCTTTAGCGAGCTGAAGCTGGAAGGTGTTACCATAAAAATGAACAATCGTAAAATATTATCGGGTATTGCCGAAGTCATTGGCGCTTCAGATAAACTGATTGATTTTACCGTAGCGCTTGATAAACTTGATAAAATAGGGGAGGATGGCGTTGTTAAAGAAATGCTGGGCAAAGGCATTACCGAAAAAGCAATAGAAAAAATCCGACCAATTTTCCGCGCTAGTGGAAGCAACATGGAACGTCTGGACCTGTTGCGCGAACTGCTTAAAACTTCAGAAACAGGATTACAGGGCATTGAAGAAATTGCCTATATATTTGATAAAATTGACCATTTAGGCTTAAAAACCGCTCATTTAGAGCTGAATATTACCCTTGCCCGCGGACTCAATTACTACACAGGTGCTATTTTTGAAGTTGGGGCCCCAGAAGGCGTGAAGATGGGAAGTATAGGTGGTGGCGGTAGATATGATGACCTTACCGGTATTTTTGGCCTCAAGAATATGAGCGGTGTGGGTATTTCCTTTGGTGTGGACCGTATTTATCTTGTACTTGAAGAACTCGGCCTCTTCCCGGCGCAGGCACTTACCGGTACACAGGTACTGTTCCTTAATTTTGGAGAAAAAGAGGCGCTTTATTGTTTAAAAGCTGTTGCCGATTTGCGTGAAAAAGGTATCAAGGCAGAACTTTATCCCGATAGCGCAAAAATGAAAAAACAAATGAGCCATGCTGACCGCCGCGATATTGAATATGTAATACTTGCCGGTGATCAGGAAATGGCCAAAAATGCCTACACGTTAAAACATATGAAGAGTGGTGAGCAGAACGAAATAGGTTTTGATGAACTCGTTGAAAAACTTGCGCGCTAAGTGTAAAGCGCACGAGCCTTTAATATTTTATAAAGCGTAAAACATTCGCCTTTTCAGTACCTAATTGTACAAAATAGAGCCCTGCGTTAAGGTATTCAAGGGCTATGACATGATCCTGTTTTAAAGTACCTTTTTTGATCACTTTTCCGGAGCTATCCAGAATTTTATAATCCTTTTCCGAACTGCCTTCCGGAACGATTTTTAGATTGTCCCGTGTAGGGTTGGGATAGATTTTAAACGACTTTTTCTTCTCCTGCGGTGCAACTTCTTTAACGGAAAGGTTTACCCCGTTTTGCTGGTAATAATTAAGCGCGTTTACCACGTAGGCAACAGGTGCATTCCAGTTAATGGTAACTTCATTTGATGCGTACGAGCAATAACTGTCTGAAAAAGAAGAAGCCGGTGCGTCACTGGGATAGGAGCAACCATCCTGCTGACCAGGATTGGGGCCACCGGCCACCATACCGGGTACGGGGAGGTCAACGGCATCCGCTTCCGAAATCCTGTGATGGGGGTGCATGGGGAATTTTGTGCCATAACCGCTAATATAGCTGTAACCGGTACCATTGCGACCTAAAAGATAATCCATTCCTAAATACGCGGCGTCCAGGTAAGAGGCATCCCCCGTACTTTCAAACGCCCTTAAAAGTAAGAGCAGTTGGTTGCCCGCGCCACCATTGCTGCCCCAGCTAAAATCGCCTGGCGATCCCATAGCGACCTGCATGGGAGAATTTTGAACCGTTTGCCTTAGGTTTTGGGCAATTTCCGTAAGTTTTGTTGTTACGGCTTCCCTACTATTCTCATCCAGTAAATTTTTATGAAAGTCAAGGGAGATAATACCCAGCATATTCACATTGCCCCAATAGGGTACAGTAGGATCAATAGCCGAGAGATCAAGCTGATTTCCGTAGGTATCTTCGCCGGTCGTGATAAAAAGTTCTGCCGCCGCCCATTGAAATTCATCCTGTACATTACCATCACCATATTCACCGGTCACAACACCAGGGGGATTTGTAAAATAAAGCGCTGGATTGTTTTCTGACCAGGTGTAGGCTTTTTGGGCAGCTTCCAATAGCATGGCACTATAGCCTGGCTTCTCAGTTTCAAAGTCTGCAAAAATTCGGGAAGCTGTGGCCATGACCGCGGCAAAATCAAGTGCGGCAGCAGTTGATTTTGCTACCACATAACGTTTCAGATCATAATCGGCTGGCATCACGGTCCCCGAAAAATTGAGTCCCGTTAATTTATGGTAAACGCCCCCATCCGTTGGATCCTGCATATTGAGCATCCAGTCCAGGTTCCAGAGTATTTCATCCAGAATATCGGGCAGGGAGCCTCCTGCTTCCGGCAATTCAAGTGTCAAATTTTTGTAATATTCTGGATAATGCTCATAGGCAGCAAGTAGGGTATAGGTCGAAATTCCGCTATTGACAATATATTTATTGTAGTCGCCCGCATCGTACCAACCCTTTGGGGCTGCAATAATCGTTCCTTCAGGACGTGTGGCAGAAGCCGCGGAAGCGTGAACCATCACCTGATCGTCAGGATGACCAAAAGCACGCTGATAATCACCTCCCAAAGCAGCGGTGATTTCTGTGGAAGCTCTGTTATAATAGTAATATTTTAATGTGGCCCTGCCCAGGTCTGACCAGTCTTTTTCAGCAATGGTAAATGGGACTTCCAGTTCTTTTGCGGTAATTGTGTAAATGCCTGCTTCATCAATAGCGGTAATATCTACAGCCGCCACATATTCATTGCTAGGCATCCAGTATTCGGCCTGTCCCGTTGTTCCTGATACAATTTCTTCTCCGGAAGTATCAGTGATCGTATATGGAACGGCATCAAAATCTTGAGTCCCTACGATATCGATTATTTTTTTTCTTCCTTTTAGATAAGAAACCTGGTTGTAGCGTATATAAAATTGCGCTGTGGGAGGCTCAGGTGCCTCCAGTGGCGCGCCTATGGAAACCCAGTCAATGGAAATGGTACCATTGTAATTCCCAGAGGCTGCGTTCGCAGCAAATAAGATATTGGTTATTGCGGTGGCATCTACGGGACAGGGTCCTGCTGTACAGGCGCCGCCATAACCACCGTTCTGTAAACGTGTACTGTAATCGATTTCATAGATAGCATAGGTCTCATTTAAAACCACGGTACCTGCATTTAGATTGGTCACATATCCCGCATTGTCCTGCAAATCCATACGCAGTTCAGGCGAATTGGTTCCTTTGGCTTTTATGTAAAGCTTTGGGTTCTCTGAAATATCTATTTGGGAATCACCAGTTTCATCCTGAAAACGATACCCAACAAAAGTATAGGCGGCTGAAGAGCCATCTCCTACCATAGTGAGCGCACCTTCCTGTAAAGATACGGAATAACCCTGTGGAGGTTCGTTTGTATGGGAATTTGTACCGTTGAATTCCTCCTGGTAAATCACATTTTGACCAAAACTGAAAAAAGGGATCAGTAAAAGCGCAAGCAAGGTAGTTTTGTAAATCATGAAGCCGTTTTTTAAGGATTTTCTAAAAAAAGATGTTGGACTTTAAAGATACTTAAAAATCAGCTATTTAATTTCAGGAATTAGAATCTATTTTACTAAAAAACAAGATATTTTACATAAATCTAAAGTTGAAGTAATCACCAATTTTTTGGAGCGAGAAACAATAAAAGAAATATTTAAAAAGTAGCATTTTTCAAATATGTTGAACACAATAAAACGACCTGGTTGTAATATCTATTCAAGATATCCTCAAAATAAATACTAACGCTTTTATCTTACTATATCTCCCGTACTGTTTCTATGGCGACATCATTATCATCTACCAATAGACAAAGCAAACCCGATATGATAAAAGAACCACCACCAATGAACATGGCGTAAATAGCGACATTATCAAAAACCTCACGGAGCATAAAGCCCAGGATGCTACCTGCAACAATCTGCGGGATCACGATAAAAAAGTTGAAAACGCCCATATAATAACCCATTTTATTGGCCGGCAAAATACTGGACAGCATGGCGTAGGGCAAAGAAATGATACTTGCCCAGGCAATACCTACGCCTACCATAGAGATAAGCAGCATCTGGGGATCTTCAATAAAATAGATGGAAATCAGTCCGGCAGCACCACAAAATAGCGCGATGAGATGTGTTATGCGCCTACTTGTGATTTTTGCGAGCATGGGGAGCATAAAAGCGACAACCGCGGCGACCCCATTATAAACGGCAAAACAAATACCTACCCAGTCCGCACCTTCATTATACAGTACTGAAGTGGTATCTTTTGTTCCATATACATGGCTAGTTATAGCCGCCGTACTATAAATCCACAGTGCAAAAAGTGCAAACCAGGAAAAAAACTGTACTGCGGAAAGCTGTACCATCGTTTTAGGCATGTTAAAAATACCCATAAAGGATTCCACAATCCCGTCCCAAATTCCCTGTGCGGCATTTTCTTCTTTGAGTTGTTTAAGATCATCTGGCGGATATTCATGACTGTTAAAAACCGTCCACATGACTGCCGAAAAATAAGCCAGGCCACCTATGTAAAAAGACCATTTAACCGAATCTGGCACCCCGCCATCAGGGGCAATATTGCTCACATCAAACCAGTTAGTAAATACCCAGGGTAGGGCAGAGGCGATCACCGCGCCCAGACCTATAAAAAAACTTTGCATCGCAAATCCACTCGTTCGCTGCTCATTAGGTAACATATCGCCTACAAAAGCGCGAAAGGGTTCCATACTGATGTTTATGGAAGCATCAAGAATCCACAGCATAAGCACCGCCATCCATAAGGCAGACGAATTGGGCATTAAAAACAGGGCAATTGTTGCGAGAATCGCACCTACGGCAAAAAAAGGACGACGTCGTCCCCATTTAGGCAACCAGGTACGGTCACTATAATAACCTATGATGGGCTGAATGGCCAGACCGGTAACCGGTGCTGCCAACCATAAAATGGGGAGTTCGTCCTGCGAAGCGCCCAGCGTTTCAAATATGCGGCTTACATTGGCATTTTGAAGGGCAAAGCCAAACTGTATGCCTAAAAATCCAAAACTCATGTTCCAGATTTGCCAGAAAGTTAGCCGGGGTTTGACTGAACTTATTGAAATATTGTTCATTTTCATTCTTTATTAGTATTCTTATTTCAGGATTATTCTATGTATTGTATCAGTAATGCTGAACTTGTTTCAGTATCGCTTTCGCCGCTCATATCTTTATTATCAAATAAAACTTTGACTTCTAATCCAACCCCGAAATAGATTCAGGGTGAGGATTATTTTATGTGTTGTGAGCTTTCAAAAATATTACTTTGTTCTACTTTCCATCACCATTTCTTGATATTGCAGCGTTGTAAGATCATTTTCGCTCATGCCGATCTCTTCCAGAAAAGTATATAGAATTTTGAAAATCGAATCCGTTTTTTCAAAATTTTCGGTCTGTGCCTCAATTTCTATGAACGTGTCAGACAGTTCGGGTAGTTGCACGACGCTAATTTCCAAATTTAAATTTTTAAACCTGGCATAATAAAAGCGGCAGTGTTTTGCGTACCGTATAACCAGTTCATAACCCAATTTCTCAAAAATGACCTTTGCAGCCTCAAAATCGGTGATTTTGGTCTCAAATTCGGGTTTAGAACGTGTTTTTTGATCAAAAGGGGCCTCTTTTAAAGTAAGCCAATTGGTGATTTTTCCGCTTTCCGGATAGCTTTTTTTCCGAAGTCGCAATTCACTTTCCCGCTCCTTTAGTTCATTCTTTTTATCGAAATAAAGATCATCATAAAACACTTCATGAGCCGGCGCTGTTGCAAATTGGCCCAATTTCCGAAGAACATCAGCCTTATTTTTGATAATGGCGGTAAGTTCAACTTCGTACATTTTTTTTGATATTAGATGAAAGAGTAAAGGGGTTGGAACAAAGAGTAAAGAAAAATGAATAGTGACAAATGGTAAATACTTAATCAACCAGTTATACAATTCATAATTTTAACCTGTAATCTGTTCCCCCTTCGGGGGCCAGGGGAAATTTACACTTGAATAACCCCTAGGTTAAATTTCTTCTCAATCGGCGCATGGTTTGCCGCTTCTATTCCCGTACTGATCCATTTACGGGTATCCAGCGGATCGATAATCGCGTCTGTCCATAAGCGTGCGGCAGCGTAATAAGGGGAAACCTGCTCATCATAGCGGGATTTTATGCGTTCATAAAGCTCTTTTTCCACTTCTTCGGTGATTTCCTTGCCCTGTTTTTTCAGCGAAGCCGTTTCTATTTGCAGTAAAACTTTTGCCGCGCTGTTACCGCTCATAACCGCAAGTTCCGCTGAAGGCCAGGCGACAATAAGTCGGGGATCATAGGCTTTTCCACACATAGCGTAATTTCCCGCACCATAGGAATTACCAATGACCACGGTAAACTTGGGAACAACCGAATTGCTCACCGCATTGACCATTTTTGCACCGTCTTTAATGATCCCACCATGCTCGCTTTTGCTTCCCACCATAAAACCAGTCACATCCTGTAAGAACACCAGTGGAATTTTTTTCTGGTTACAATTGGCTATAAAGCGTGTGGCTTTATCGGCGCTGTCGCTGTAGATCACGCCGCCGAACTGCATTTCGCCTTTTTTGGTCTTTACCAGCTTCCGCTGATTGGCAACAATACCTACGGCCCAGCCGTCTATACGCGCGTAACCGGTGATAATGGTTTTGCCATATCCCGCTTTGTACTCATCGATTTCAGAATTATCTACCAGTCTTTTGATGATTTCAAGCATATCATATTGATCGCTGCGTTTTGCCGGTAAAATTCCGTAGATATCTTCCTGTTTTTCGGTCGGTTTTGCCGGTTTTTTACGATTAAATCCCGCGTTATCAAAATCCCCTATTTTTTCCATGATGTTTTTGATGCGGTTGAGCGCATCCTGATCATCCCCGGCCTTATAATCGGTCACGCCGCTAATTTCGCTGTGGGTAGTCGCTCCGCCCAGGGTTTCATTATCTATGCTTTCGCCAATGGCCGCCTTTACCAAATAACTTCCGGCAAGAAAAATACTTCCCGTTTTATCAACAATAATCGCTTCATCGCTCATAATGGGAAGGTAT
Source organism: Flavimarina sp. Hel_I_48 (assembly GCF_000733945.1). Classification (NCBI taxonomy): domain Bacteria; kingdom Pseudomonadati; phylum Bacteroidota; class Flavobacteriia; order Flavobacteriales; family Flavobacteriaceae; genus Flavimarina; species Flavimarina sp. Hel_I_48. The sequence goes on along the minus strand of NZ_JPOL01000001.1, from coordinate 38,194 downwards.
GCGCCACCGGCAACACAGCTGCCCATCACCGCGCTGATCTGGGTGATGCCCATGCTGCTCATGATGGCGTTATTTCTGAAAATACGGCCAAAATGTTCCTTATCTGGAAAAATCTCGTCCTGCAAAGGGAGGTATACACCAGCACTATCTACCAGATAGATGATGGGCAAGCGGTTTTCAATACTTATTTCCTGCGCGCGCAGGTTCTTTTTTGCGGTGATGGGAAACCACGCACCGGCCTTTACCGTGGCATCATTGGCGACCACAATGCACTGTTTTCCGCCTACTTTACCTATTTTTACCACCACGCCGCCACAGGGGCAGCCGCCGTGCTCTTCATACATTTTATCACCGGTAAAAGCACCTATTTCAACTGCATTTTCAGCCTCATCTAGCAAAAAATCGATGCGCTCGCGGGCGGTAAGTTTACCCTTATCGTGTTGTTTGGCGATACGTTTCTCGCCACCGCCCAGTTTGACTTTTGCAAAACGCCTGCGCAGGTCTGAAAGCGCGAGCTTGTTATGATCTTCGTTTTTATTGAATTTGATATCCATGGTCAATTTTTGGGCGTTTCCCCTTCGCCTAGGGCTTCGGGACCGGGCTATCAGCGTTACATGGTAACGGCTTCTATCCCTAACGCAGGTTCTGAATAGGAACGAAAATACGAAAACGATAGCGTTCCCAACCGTACTATTTCTCTGAAATATGCGATATTTGTACTTCTAACGATTCCTTTTAGGGAATATATCGTCAAAGCGGTAATTTAATTCAGGATACAATGATGAACAAGAATACGGTTTTGGGTTGGGCCACCTTTATAATGATCGTCGTGGGAGTGGCGCTTATTGCATTAGGCGCTGTACGTTACAAAGATGTCGCGGGATATGGTTTTGGTGCCGTGGGCGTCGGTTTTTTTGCCATCGCGTGGGTATTCAACGCGTTGAAGGGAAGGGTGTAAAAACCTCATTTATATTCTGAAAGCACTGATTTTTAGACAAAATATGAGTAAAAACAGCCGTTTTTTCGGCTTTTTTGCCTTAAAATTTATAACCAATGAATGAAGAAGAACGCTTAAAAAAACGCCTTGTCAAACATTTACAGGGAGGTGAGGCCTTTACCAGTTTAAGCCATTTTATCAATGATGTGCCCTACGATCAATTGGGCAACCGGCCGGCAAACCTGCCCTATTCGGTTTATGAACTTTTCTACCACATGCAATACGCACAGGAAGATATCATCAGCTTTTGCAGGGATCAGTCCTATGCCACCAGGAACTGGCCAGATGATTACTGGCCAGAGCAGCAGCACCCTAAAAATGAGGAGGACTGGAATACTTTAAAAACACGTTTTTTTGAAGACAGGAATACGCTTGCAACGCTTATTGAAGATAAAGACAGCGCACTTATGGATGTTGTGAAAAATGGCGAAGATCAGACCTTGTTCCGGGAGATTTTGCTAATTATTGAGCATAATGCCTACCATACGGGACAACTTTTCATCTTATGCAGGTTGCTGGGCGTTAAGTAGATTTTGTAGTTAAATAGTAATAGCAATAAGAATAATAATAAAAGAATACGTTAGATATCCGTCTTCACGGAAATAAAAAAATAGAATTTATGGCAGACGATAATAAAGTGATTTTTTCAATGTCTGGGGTGACTAAAACTTACCCGGGCGCCAATACTCCGGTATTAAAAAATATTTACCTGAGCTTCTTCTATGGAGCTAAAATAGGTATTCTGGGACTTAACGGTTCGGGTAAATCTACCTTGCTAAAAATAATAGCGGGGGTTGAAAAGAACTATCAGGGCGATGTGACCTCAGACAAAGAATTTTCGGTAGGTTACCTGGAACAGGAACCACAACTGGACGAAGAGAAAACGGTACTTGAAGTGGTTAAGGAAGGCGCATCAGAAACCGTGGCCATTCTTGAGGAATATAACAATATAAACGACCAGTTTGGGCTTGAAGAAGTCTATTCTGATCCCGACAAGATGGAAAAGCTCATGAACCGCCAGGCGGTGCTGCAGGATGAGATTGATGCCCGTGGAGCCTGGGAGCTTGATAATAAACTGGAAGTGGCCATGGATGCCCTGCGCACACCACCTTCTGATAAAAAAATAGGCGTACTTTCCGGTGGGGAACGACGTCGTGTGGCACTCTGCCGACTCTTATTGCAAGAACCGGACGTTCTATTGCTGGATGAGCCTACTAACCATCTGGATGCTGAGAGTGTGCACTGGCTTGAGCATCACCTGGCGCAATATAAAGGTACCGTTATCGCTGTGACCCACGACCGTTATTTTCTTGATAACGTTGCGGGCTGGATCTTAGAACTTGACCGCGGGGAAGGAATCCCGTGGAAAGGAAATTATTCTACCTGGCTGGATCAGAAATCAAAACGCCTTGCACAGGAACAGAAACAAGCCAGTAAACGTCAAAAAACACTGGAACGCGAACTGGAATGGGTACGTATGGCACCCAAAGGCAGGCAGGCGAAGCAAAAAGCCCGACTTAACAACTACGATAAGTTGATGAGCCAGGACCAGAAGCAAACCGATGATAAGCTGGAAATCTATATTCCAAATGGACCGCGTCTAGGTACCAATGTGATTGATGCCACCGGCGTGAGCAAAGCCTTTGGCGATAAGCTGCTTTATGAAAATCTGGATTTTAAATTACCACAGGCAGGAATTGTGGGTGTTATAGGTCCCAATGGTGCGGGTAAAACAACCATTTTTAAAATGATCATGGGCGAGGTTGAACCTGATGCCGGGAATTTTAAAGTAGGGGAGACCGCAAAAATCTCTTATGTGGACCAGGCACACAGCAACATCGATCCCGATAAAAGTATCTGGGAAAACTTTAGTGGCGGGCAGGACCTGGTACTTATGGGCGGCCGTGAAGTAAATAGCCGGGCGTACCTGAGCCGTTTTAATTTTAGCGGTAGCGAACAAAATAAAAAGGTAGATAAACTTTCTGGTGGCGAGCGCAACCGCTTGCACCTGGCTATGACTTTAAAAGAAGAAGGCAACGTTCTTTTGCTGGATGAGCCGACTAATGACCTTGACGTAAATACCCTAAGGGCGCTGGAAGAAGGACTTGAAAACTTTGCGGGATGTGCCGTGGTCATTTCTCACGACCGCTGGTTTTTAGATAGAATCTGTACACACATTCTTGCTTTTGAGGGAGATTCTCAGGTTTATTTCTTTGAAGGCGGATTTTCGGATTACGAGGAAAACAAAAAGAAACGCTTGGGCGGCGATATTATGCCGAAGCGAATCAAGTATAAAAAATTAGTTCGATAAGTGTATAAAGCTTCAAGTTTTGAAGTGAATTAAAATGATTAAAAAACCCCTATTTTCCATCGGAAAATGGGGGTTTTATTTGTTTTGGATTGATTTTATTTCCAGCCTCCACCCAGACTGCGGTAAAGTTCAATCTTAGCAACCAGTATTTGTTTCTTTGCCCGTATAAGATCAAGTTCGCTCTCCAGGGCGTCAGTTTGTGCGGTGATAACCTCTAGATAGTTGGCATAACCTCCTCTAAACAATTGGCCGGCATCTTTTAGTCCTTTTCGCGTTACTGCGGTACGCTCCTGAGCAATCTCAAATTGTTCTTTAAGTTTTTCTATACTTGCCATTGCGTTGGAAACATCCTCAATTGCGGCGATCAAGCTCTTTTTAAAATCGAGTTGGGCAATTTCGCGCTGCGCAAGGGAGACCCTATATTCCGTTTTTATCTTACGATTGTTGAAAATAGGTTGAAAAAGGGAAGCATTGATAAGCGCAAAACCGGAAGTTAAGGGGTCAAAAACATTTTTTAAGATAAACGAATCAAAACCTGCCGTACCGTCTATACTTAAAGAAGGATATTTTAAAGCTTCGGCAACGCCCACGCGGGCATTTGTAGCGATAAGGTCAAGTTCTGACAAAGCGACATCTGGCCTGTTTTTTATCAATTCAAGCGGTACGCCGCTAGCGTACTGATGCTGAAACTCGGTTTCCTCTAAAGTCCTTTCTATTTGCAAATGCCGCGGAGAACGACCCAGTAAGGTGTTTAACTTATTTTCCATGATCGTGTATTCGCGTTCCAGCTGCGGGATTAGACTTTTTGCCCGTAAACGTTGCGAATTTGTCTGCTGGACTGCGAGCGAAGTTGTTTCCCCGGCATCGTACTGCAAGCGTACAATGGTAAGGGTACTATCGTTTAAGGCAAAATTCTTCTCGGCGACCTCAATTTGTGATCTTAGCATCAGTAAATTGAAATACGTGGAAGAGACTTCAGCTACGATGCCGGTCTGTAATGCATTTTTGAAAGCCTGGGTTTTCATGAATTCGGCACGGGCAGCCTCTTTTTTCCATCTCAATTTCCCCCACAGATCAATTTCCCAATTGGATTGCAGGGCTGAAGTATACGCGAGTCGTTCTGTGTATAGGCTTGTTGGTACATTTTCACCATGGTTTCTCCGTGCGCGGTTAGAACCATAATTATTATAGTTTTCAGAATAGTATTCCCGGTTGTAACCTGCGGGTGTGGCATTGAGCGAAGGATAAAAATTGGCTTTTGACTGCTGCAGTTCTTCCATGCCAATATTCGTGTTTTGCCTTGCTTTTTGAAGGGCAATATTGTTGACCAGCGCACTATCAATAAGTTTTGTTAGCAAGGTATCTTTGATATACTTTTTCCACGGAATACTGGACATCGTAGTGCTATCAGCAACTTCTGGTTCGGTTATCAAATCATCGTTGACAAAGTATTCCGAAGAAATGCCCTTAAATGTTGGTCGCTCATAAGCTTCGCCTACTTTACAGGAAACCACGAGGGAGATTAGGCCAGACAAAATCACTATTCTAAGTGGAAAATAGGTTTTGACAAGCTTATGGGCTATTGATGTATTGCTATCAACGTTGTTTTTCATGTTCTCTTTACTTTTAAAATGCACTATCAAAGCAGCTGTTTTTTTAAGTTTAAAACTTATTTTTTAAGGGGAGCAGGCTGTAAATTTTAACCGTAGCGCTCCAGGTTGAATTTATCATGAAGCAGTTGAAATACATAAGACAGCACAGGAATGATAAAAATACCCAGGAGGATCCCACTGAGCATTCCACCAGCGGTACCTATACTAACCGAGTGATTTCCCTGGGCAGATGATCCTTCTGCAAACATTAAGGGGATGAGGCCAACGGTAAACGCCAGGGAGGTCATAATGATAGGACGTATCCTAAGGGCGCTCGCTTCTAGTACCGCATCATAGGCCGAGAGGCCAGCGCGTCTTTTTTGTGCGACAAATTCCACGATAAGAATCGAGTTTTTTGCCAATAAGCCTATAAGCATAATAATCCCTATTTGTACATAGATATTATTGTCTATACCAGCCACATTTATGGCAAGAAATACCCCAAAAATACCCACGGGCAATGATAGCATTACCGCTAGTGGCAATAGGAAGCTTTCATATTGAGAAGCAAGAATAAAATAAACCAGTACGATAATAATCACAAATACAAAAATCGTGTCCCCGCCAGAGTTTTTTTCTTCCAGGCTCATGCTCGTCCACTCATAGCTTAGCGTGGCAGGTAATTTTTCTTCGGTAAGCAGTTCTATTTTATCCATTACGTCACCGGTACTGAAGCCTTTTGCGGGTGTAACATTGATCTTGGCCGCATTGTACAGGTTATAACGGTTCACCACCTCGGGACCGTAAGCCTGTTTAAGTTTGACAATTGTATTGATGGGTATCATTTCACCCTCATCATTTTTCACAAAAATATTATTGAAGGATTCCGGAGCTTCCCTATATTGAATATCCGCTTGCATGTACACACCATATTGACGGCTAAAGCGGTTAAAATCGCCTGGTTGAACACGGCCAAAGAAGGACTGGATGGTGAACATCATATCCTTGACGCTCACCCCCATATATTTGGCTTTTTCATAGTCAATATCAAGCCTGTACTGCGGAAAATTAGGATTAAAGGAAGTAAACGCATTCTCTACCTCTTCCTGCTTGTTAAGCTCCATGATAAATTCATTGGCAAGCTGGCCAAATTCCCCCAGATCGCCATCAGAACGATCCTGCAACATAAACTGAACCCCATCAAAATTACCAAAACCCTGTATGGTGGGCCTGGGGTACATATTGACATCTGTTTCTGGAATGCTATCCAATTTTCCCAAAAGATTTGAAATAACTTCCTTGATTTCGGATATTTCACCGCGCTCTCCGGCTTTTTTCAACTGAACGTACCCCAGACCAGAAGAAGGGCTATTGGCATTGTCCACCACATTAAATCCAGATACGGTGTTGACGCCTTTTACCGCTTCATCACGTCTTAAGATGGAATCTGCCTGGCGCAGTGCTATATTCGTCCTGTGCAGCGAAGAACCTTCGGGCATTTTTAATGAAAAGATGAGAAAATTATCATCTTCCGTAGGTATAAATCCACTCGGTGTAGAACGGGAAAGTAACACGGTTGCCCCAATGATGAGTACAAGGCTACCCAGACCAATCCATTTATGGTTTAAGAACCATCGTACAATACCAAGGTATTTTTCCGTAAAACGGTCAAAATAAGAATCAAATTTTCGGAGTCCTTTTCTACGGATAACCTTTATTTTTCTAAACTGGCGATTGCCGGTAATGACATGAAAAAAGCTTCTTTTCCCTATTTTCCTCTTTCTTTTCGCAAAAAATATCTTGCTCAGTACGGGGGTCAGTGTCAAGGCGTTAATGGCCGAGATCAATACCGCAAATATAATTGTGTACGCAAATTCTTTATAGAATATCCCAACGGGACCACTCAAGAAACCAACAGGTAAAAATACCGCTGCAATTACCACTGTAATAGAGATAATGGCGCCGGTAATTTCATCCATCGCCTCAGAAACTGCTTTTTTAACGGGCAGGTTTCTACGGGTCATTTTTTCATGAATCGCTTCCATCACGACAATAGCGTCATCCACCACAATACCTATGGCCAGTACCAGGGAAAACATACTCAAAACGTTCATGGAGGCACCTATGATCTTCAAAAAGAAAAATGTACCCAGCAGGGAGGCCGGGATAGATATCGCCGTGATAAGGGTCGCCCTAAAATCCTGAAGAAAGATGAAAACCACTATAAATACCAGAATGAAAGCTTCTATGAGCGTGTGAACCACCTGGCTCATGGATTCATCAATCTGATCGCTTACACTATAAGTAATCTCGTATTTGACACCTTCGGGAAAAATATTGGACTGTTCTTCCAGGATCTCGCGAATTCTTTTATCAATGACTTTGGCATTTGCACCACTTTTTTGAACAATATCTATAGTAACGGAAGGTTTACCATTTAAACGGTTCTCACTGGTATAGTTTGAAGCTCCAAATTCTACCCGGGCGATATCCCTTAAATGCAGGGTTTTTTCGGCATCTTCTGATTTGATGACCAGGTTTTCATATTCCTCCGGTTGGTTAAACCTTCCATCATGCTTCATGACGATTTCAAAAAGTTCGTCAGAATTTTCCCCAAACTTTCCAGGAGCGGCCTCAAAATTTTGATCTTCTATCTGTTGAAAAACCTCGCGTGGCGTGAGGCTATAAGAAGCGAGCTTTTGAGGATTGAGCCATATGCGCATAGCATAATCCCGTTGTCTCAAAATGGAAGCTTCGGCGAGGCCATCAACACGTTTTAGTTCGCGACGTATATTTATCCGCGTAAAAGCATTTAAGAAGGTCTCGTCATAAGTAGGATCCTCACTATATATATTAATAGTCATGATACTACCCTTCATTCTTTTTGTCACAGAAATACCTGCTTCGCTTACCTCAGGGGGGATCTGTTCTGATATACTGGAAATTCTGTTCTGAATATTTACCGAAGCGATATCCGCATTTGTGCCTGGCTTAAAATAGATCGTTACGCGGCCCCTACCAGAGTTGGTTGCGGTAGAGTTGGCATAAGTCATATTTTCGGTACCGTTAATGGCCTCTTCAATGGGTAGCAAAACAGATTTCGCAACGGTTTCCGCGTTACCACCGGGATAATACACCTGCACACTTACACTGGGCGGTGCAATTTCCGGAAAGCGTTCTATGGGCAGGGAAGTGATGCTTACTGCACCTGCAAGCACCAATATAATGGTGATAACAAGTGTTAAAACTGGTTTTTTGATGATTTTTTTGAACATGCAAAAGAATTAAGGGAGGTTGGTTGTTGTAAAATAACTTTAAGATATTTTATAACGAATAAAGTGGTGGTTTTCCGAAAGGGGAAAGTGCTAAAAGGTTATTTTAGTGAGCCGAATATTGAGCTCATAGCATAAAATAAACTGAAGACACTAATTGGTATTTCAGACGGTAAATTATTTATAAGAAGTAAGTCTGCCTCGCTGTATAGGCTTGACCTTAACACCATTTGCCAACTTATCAATGCCAGAAACCACAATTCTTTCCTGTGGTGAAAGACTTTCAGAGCTTACGATGTAATTATCGCCAGAGCGACCCTCTGTAATAATCTCCCTGCGCTCTACAACATTATCCTTATCCAAAACAAAGACGAATTTTTTATCCTGAATAAACGTTGTGGCGCTCTGCGGTACAAGGATGGCATTAGGATAAATTTCTTCCATGAGGATTTTTCCGGTATTCCCGGCACGAAGTAAGGTATCTGGATTCTGAAATCTTGCACGTAAGGTTATGGAACCCGTGGATTTATCTATCTGACCAGAATTAGCATCTATTTTTCCCATATAATCATATACAGAATCATCGGCCAGCATCAGTTTTACATTATTGTTCATCTGATTGGAAAGCGTATCATTTTTTGCACGTTCATAATACAAATAGTCAGATTCGCTCATAGAGAAATATACGTAAATGTCTTTTACACTTGATAAAATCGTAAGCGGTTCGGTATCTGTCTTTTTGACGACATTTCCCGTAGATTTGGGAATACGACCTATAAAACCGTTAACTGTCGCATTTATGGTCGTAAAATCGAGGTTTATCCTCATATTTGCCGCTTCGGCCTGAGCACGCTGTAAGGAAGACAGCGCCACCTGGTAATCTGCTTCTACAGATTTCATCTTTACTTCAGAGATAACCTCATTATCAATAAGAGGCTGTAAACGGTCAATATCTGTTTTTGCTTTTTCCACCTTCGCTTTTTCCAGATTTACGTTTGCCATGGCATTTTTGTAATCTTCCATGTAGGGCTGACTATTAATCTTAAATAGCGGTTTTCCTTTTTTTACAAAATCACCTTCATCTACATAGATATTCTCTAAAATACCATCTACCTGCGGCCTGATCTCAACCGATTCTACCCCTTCTATAGACCCTATATATTGAAAGGATTTTGCAGCGCTTTCTTCCTGTAATGATATCACGGGCAAAGGCAGACCCTCATCTTTTTTTTCCTCTTCCTGGCAGGAAGATAAACCTATAAATAGCAAAATAGAGGTTAGGAATCTAAGTTTACTTGGGCGATGGTTGCTGTATTGGTAAGTCATAAATAGCTTTGAAGTATTATAAAAGGTTGATTAATAAATTTATGGACAACAATAGCACCAGAGGAAAAAAACCGAATTTATAAATTCAATACTCTGATTTTCAAATTATTATAAATAAAAATAAAATTTATTTATTTGGAAAAGCGCTAAATTCATGTAATATTTCCCCAAAACTACTGTGTTTTCCACAATAGTTTCCCGAAAAATTGGTTTTTTGACAGAATTTTAATTGGCCGAAATCTCAATTAGAGTCAACAATAACGTTGTAGTAAACCACTCTGAGAATGGGCTAATTGGAAAGTGATAAGATTATCTTCTTTTGGGCAAAAACTCCCTTAAGATATAAATAAGTGCTGCTATCAAAAGGCCTACAAGTAAACCTTTTGCAAAAAACGCCTCAAAGGGCCAGATTGCACAGGCGATAGCTGCGAGTACTAAGAATAGTATAAGTTTATTACGGTATTTGCTGGACATTTAAAGGTCTTTTTTTATATACTGCAAATTTACATTATTCATTTTGAACCTTTGAAGCATTCTGGCACCAGCTCAAAAACAGTAAGAACGCACAGTTGGATTTTAAAAAAGTAGATTTTATCGCTTAGAATTGCTCGTTATCGATCTCATCAGATAATTGTTGAAAGTAATTTCCGTTCATTTTTTATAATCACCGACAATAATCTTAGGCTTTGTTTTACAGGGATTTAAGCTGTACATTTGCTGGGTTCACGAGGGTGGATAAAAGTTAAATTTGATAAAATTATTTCGTTGGTTCAAAATAGTTAATCACTTTTATCAAAGAATTTAATTACAATAATAGACGGGCATTTGCCTAAAAACATCTTAATCAATCAACAATGGAAAACGAGAATAAAAACAGTGGCCTGAAAATTATTACAGGAATTCTTGCCGTTTTATTAGTCGTGGCCGGCGCATTTGCGGTCAAACTTTACAATCAGGAAAAAGACACGAAATCAGAACTTACAAAAGAAAAGGAGATCGTACTTACAGACCTTAAGCAAATGGTAGGTAAATATGATACGGTGATTAAAGAAAACAACCTTAAGGATACTGAACTTAACGAGGCACGTGATCGTATTCAGGTTCTTATCGATAGTGTACAAAAGCAGGATGCAGATATAAGCACATTGCGCAAGTACAGGAGCGAAGTTTTTAAACTACAAAAGGAGCGCGATTTCCTTTTTGCGCAAAATGATTCCCTAAAAGGAATGAACAGAATGCTCACCATGCAGCGTGACAGTACACGATACGAGCTGGAAGTTTCACAGATGAAGCGTGACAGTCTTAGTACACAAAGGGAAATACTTGAGGAAAAAGTTGCCCTGGGCAGCAGTCTTGCAGCTAATAGGCTTAAAGCTACTGGCGTTATCGTACGTAATTCTGGTAAACTTGTAGAGAACAGTAATAACCGTCGCGTTGATCAGATCAGAACATGCTACACCGTACCGCAAAACAGGATCACCGAAGCTGGTGACAAAATGCTTTATGTGAAAGTTCTTGACCCAGAAAATAATGTACTTGGGGAAAATAAAACCTTGCAGGTAAATGACAGTACAAGTATCACGTACAGTACGGTTTCTAAATTTTACTACGAGAACACGGCTCTGGATATTTGTGAAAATATACCACCAAATGGAGATGGTTTTGAAGAAGGAACATACAAGATCTATATCCTAGATGGTGCTAATGTGATTGCAGAATCATCTATGGTTTTGGATTAAATAGAATAGGGATTTACTAAACGGTATTTCTATAATGCGTTAAATCAAAAGCGCCGCCCTACTAAGGGCGGCGCTTTCATTATAAATGCTTTGATTTGAGTAAAAAACGGCTATTTTGAGCTCTTATTTACCGCCATTTGCCCTTAAATCGGCAAGGCAAAGTTCATCAAATTCTGCAATTTCGCCAGAGCCCATGGAGAAAACATCAGAGACGGTCTGATAATACATTAGGCAACCTTCTATATCACAATGTCTGTTAGGGGTAGAAGTCCCATTATCATCTGCGGTAGTATCCTGATGATCTACAAGCATGGGCGTTCCCAGGTCCACGAGTCCGAAAAGATGTCCAAATTCGTGATGAAGCGAAGTACCTTCTATTTGTGAAAGATTATCTAACAATGGATTATTATTAACCTGCTCCCGAATGGTTTTTTCAAATATAATACAGGATGTATTGCGGTAAGCAGTGCCTAAGATGACGCTATTGCCTTCATCCTTTTCAGAATTGTTATCTGCAAAAAATACCCAGACGGCCAACTCATCTCCCGTATTGTAAACGGTGCGGTTATCACTTTCAATCTGCACGATCTCATCAATATCAAGACTCTCATCATCATCTGTGGGCGCCACAACCGTTTCTTTTATAGTAATGTTAGCTGGTTTATTGCAACGTTCTTTAAGAAAGGTTACAAGGCCGTCTATACTTTCCTGCGTGGGTTTGAATCCCTGTACATAAGCTATTTCCAGCTGAATACTTATAAAATTATCTGCCGTTAGAAAATCGCGCGCTGAGGTTCCCAGGGTTTGCTGGTTTGCCCTTTTATCAACCCGTGAATTTTCAGTATCATTTCCATCATCATCCTTGCTACAGGAAAATATAATGAAGGCAAACAGCACAAAGAGGTAGGATCTAATTTTAAGCATAATGTATATTTAATATTTAATTAATAGCCAGGTTTGAATTTCAAGTGATTCGAATTGTATTTCAAATTGACTTTTCATGATTTTATTGGTACAAAAGCACCTTTATTTTATTCGGCTAAGCCGAAATTTCGACGATAGATAGTTTTAGTTTTTTACGAGTTTTGCAAGATAGGTATGCTCTGGCCCTTCTTCCAGGAGTTCTGCCGTAAAACCAGCATTGAGTGCCAATTGTTTTAGATTGTTGTAATCGAGATACAACCAATCAAAATGAGCGGATTTCTGATCTTTATAACTCAGTTGAAAGCGTACTTCACCATAATAATCCCTGTTGAGATCTACCCAGTAACTGCCATCCTCTTCCTCAAACATGTAATTGATATCTGTAGCGTCGATGAGAACCTGTCCGCCAGTATTCAGCAATTGGTGTAAATGGCGCAGGTATTTTCCAGATTTTCCCACCGTTTCAAAAATTCCCGTTCCGTTCATCAATAAAAGCAGCGTATCAAAGCCTTTTTCTTCAAACTTGAGAACATTCATACACGACGTTTTTTTAACGCCCCGGTCTTGAGATACTTTTATGGCTCCGGGTGAACTGTCTAAAGCGGTGACATCCTTGCCCTGTTCCTGTAGGTATAACGCATGGCTGCCAGAGCAGGCGCCTATATCCAGTATTTTTCCATTAGCTTCATTTAGCGCGCGCTGTTCCAGCTTCGGCATGGCATTATAATCCCGAAACAGGTAATGCACCGGGATGACATCATCTTCAGTCAGTGAAGAATGCACGTTGATCTCCGCATCCTTTGTTCCGTTATAATAATCGAGTAGGGCAGCGCCAAAAACGTCCTGTTCTGGCTTGATAGGTTTGCTCATAAAGTCAGTCGTAATTGCTTAATTTTACATTATGGAAGATTTTATCAATAACCTGCCACAACTTGCCAAAGATAAGCATAAGGAGCATAAAGCCTACTTTAAAAAGTTGAAACGCAAGCCGCCAAAGGATCTGGATTATAAGATGCAGGATCTTCATGAAGAAGAATTTGCACAAACGGATTGCCTAAAATGTGCCAACTGCTGTAAAACGACCGGCCCGCTTTTTACAGATCGCGATATCACGCGTATCGCCAAGCATTTTAAGATGAAGGAAGTTCAGTTTATAGCTACCTACCTGCGCGTAGATGAGGAAAATGATTATGTTTTACAGGAAACTCCCTGTACGTTTTTAGGGGCCGATAATTATTGCATGATCTACGATTTTCGTCCCAAGGCCTGTGCAGAATTTCCGCATACGGACCGTAAAAAATTTCAGCAGATTGCGAATCTGACTTTAAAGAACGTAGCTATTTGTCCGGCAGCTTTTAATATTGTGGAAAAAATGAGGGAGCGTATCCCTATGAAATAGATTTTTTGGAACAATGATCAAGTTTCTAAATACTGCAGTATCCTAAGAAAAAGCCGGGAATAAATTGCCAATGGATATTAATTTACCATTAAAAAACCTCCCTTTTTGACCAAATATCCGGTCAAAAAGGGAGGTTTTTAGCCTTTAAAAGTAATTTTTAAAAGATTCTATTCTTCTTCAAATCCACCTTTTCGTTCTGCATCACGAGCTTCAGGCCACTGCATTTGCGCGTTATCGTCCCGACTCATGGGCAAAACACTTTTTACACGAGAGGTAGTTTCTGGATCTTCACTTGCGAGATAGGCCAAAATAGCAGTGAGCATTACGTTGTTGCGTACATCGTCAAAAACTATTTTATCGTAAGTGTCAAGATTGGTGTGCCAGGTATAGGTACCATAATCCCAACTCAACGAACTCAGACTGAACCCGGGAGCACCGGCGGCGACAAAAGAGGCATAATCAGAACCGCCGCGCGCGGGAATACCAGGAAAATCTGTCGCGATACCCCTGGTGATTTCCTCGGGAACCGAATACAACCATTTGCCCAGATACTCATACGAATCCCGGAAACCACTGCCCGCGATACGCACCACACGACCGGTACCGTTGTCCTGATTAAAAAGTGCCTGTACACCAGCTACAATTTCAGGATGATCTTTCACAAAAGCGCGCGAGCCGTTCAGGCCCTGTTCTTCGCTTCCCCAGTGGCCTACGAGAATGGTACGCTTGGGATTGGGGTACAGCTTTTTAAGAATGCGCATCGCTTCCATCATGACAAGCGTTCCCGTGCCATTATCCGTGGCACCTGTAGCGCCGTCCCAACTATCAAAATGAGCAGATAGTATTACATATTCTTCCGGCTTTTCGGAGCCTTCTATACGGGCGATGGTGTTAAAGGTGGGCACTTCGCCAAGATCTTTTGACTCTGCGGTGATCTTGATCTCTGGCTTGTCACCGTTTTCCGCAAGGCGGAAAAGCATTCCATAATCTTCAAGGGAAACATCCACCGTGGGGATTTCTTTGGTACGTGCACCAAAGATTTTGTTTGCACCAAAACCCCGTGACCAGTACGAAGTTATGATCCCGGCCGCTCCGGCTTTTTCAAGTGCCTGCGGAAGGCTACGTGAGGTATATCCCGTTTTTTCAATGCGCGCATCCCATTCCATATTGCTTTTTTCCCTTTCGCTTTTCATTTTAGCAAAAGAGGAATCGGTGGCAAATTCCTCCCAGTTGTAATCTGGTCTGCCCGTGGGTTGGTAGGGCGAGATCATTACAAACTTCCCTTTTACCGAAGCAAGCATATTTTTAAAAGCTACTGAATCTTTGGCTTCCGGAAGGAGGATTACTTCTGCGGTCACTCCTTTTTTTGAAGTCGCAGGACTCCAGGCAAGCTGCTGGCCAGCAATGGAAACTACCCGTGGACTCACCATATCAATATGCGTGATGCCACGTTCCCAGCCTTTCCAGGTACCCCATTGCTGGTTTTCGGCCGGGATATCCCATTGTTTATATTTAGCTACTGCCCAGTCGTGGGCATTTTTCATTTGCGGTGTTCCCACAAGCCGTGGTCCCACAATATCTAGAAGTTCGTGAGCAAGCAGTTCCAACTGCGAGTTCTCTTTCGCCTCGCGCATGATATCCTGTATAACCTGGTCTTGCTGGGCAAAAAGAATAGGGGAAATGAGGAGAAAAAGGAATAAAAAAGGGAGTTTTTTGATCATTATTAGTTGTTTTTATTTGTGTTGATTTAAATCTGTGTTTGTAACGGTGTATTCATAGGTTATAAGTCCAAATCCTGAATCGCCCAAATCTTGCTCAATGACTTTCCAGTCTTCATTGAGAACAGGATCAATCGTTAAAACTGCGCTATCGTTTGTGGACGTATAAAATTCCAATTTAGAAAATGAATCTTCTGGAGCCGGATTAATACCAATATCCCCGTCTGTGAAAACCTCTAATCTTGAATTTGCAATCACTGTTTTGGAACTATCTTTGTGCTGGCTCAATCGTTTAGAAGTGATCAAGGTTATTTCTAGATCGATATCACTTTATTGTTAATAAAATAAAGTGCGGAGCCAGCGTAATCAATTAGTATCTCCCCTTCGTTGTTATCATCATCGTTGAAGCAACTTGTAAGAAAAATAGCAGGGATTAATAACAAGAAACATAATTTTCTAAAATTCATCTTCATTTATTTAAGATTACTTTGTGTTCATAAGGTTGCGTTTGAAAGCTTTAAAGTTTTACTGAAAACGAATTGCGCGTTAGGGATTGCAGTGGAAATCCTTTTTGTTCTTCGCAAAAAGATTGAAACGTAAAGCCCGACCCGCAGGGTAACGCCCAAAAGTCAATGATAATTTAAAAAATAGCTTAATATTTTGCACCGTTTGCTATATTTTTACTTGCATTTTCTATAAAATCCCGCAAATCCTGATTGGCGGTTTTTAAATCTTCTGCACGCAGGTACATCATATGTCCACTACGGTAGCCTTTAAAGCTAAGGCGATCGTCCAATTTTCCGTTGATATTGAGTTGGCCAAGGAGATATTTAGCATTGAAATAAGTAGTTGCCCCATCAAAATAACCTGACTGGATCATAACGTTCAAATTAGGGTTCATGGTCATGGCTTCCCTTAAATCTGCGCCGGCATGATTGTCGCTGCGGTCCCATGGGTGCACGTTCCCAAAAAGATCATAATCCAGATCAGTTTTAAAATCGAGTTCCTGACTTATATAATAATTGATCGCCGGGGTAAAACTATGCAGCCAGGAAGTAAGTTCGCTGTTGTAATCAGGTTCACTTCCAGATAGGGAAACGTCCATTCCTTTATAGCGGGAATCGAGGCGGCCAATAGTATAGCCCTCTTTTTCGCGTAATAGATCCTTCCAGAAATAATCAAACGGTACGGCCAGGTTGTTTTGGCGAATGGTCTTTTCTGAAAGTCCGGAATAGTAAGCCATTTTCTTTATTACCGCGTCACGTTCTGCAGCGGGCAGATATCCACCTTTAGCTACTGCGGGAAGGAGTTCGTTAACAGCATAAGTTTCTACTTCCGGCAATAGTACATCAAGGTCTTTTTGTTGCAATTCTGTCGGTAAGGCCTTATGATACCAGGCTGCAGCCGCAAAATACGGAAGACGGTTTGCGATTTCTACCGGTCCTTCAAATTCAAAGCCAATTTCAGTAGGGGAAACCATTATTACACCATTGAGGTACATCCATTTATTCTGCTGAAGCGCAAGGGAGAGTCCGGCGACGCGGGTAGTGCCATAACTTTCACCGATAAGGAATTTTGGCGAACGCCATCTATTGACCCGCGTCACAAAGGTGCTTACCCAATCTGCCAGATAAGAAATATCACTATTTACCCCGAAAAAATGCTCCCGGTCTGGCATTTTACCTTCTTTATCAGGAACCATACGGCTGTACCCGGTATTTACAGGATTTACGTAAACAATATCCGCCACATCAAGAATGGAGTTGGGATTATCTTTAATGCCATACGGCTGTACGGGAAAACCTTCATCGTCTATTTTGAGAATGCGCGGGCCAGTGTAGGCGATATGCATCCATACCGAAGCAGAACCAGGTCCGCCGTTAAAACTAATGACCAATGGTCTGGCCTGATCATCTTTTATATCCGTGCGTTTGTAATACGTATAATAAAGACTGGCAATAGGATTGCCTTTTTCATCCCAGACTGGCTGGAAACTGGTATTTGCCGTATAGGGAACTTTGCTGCCCTTTATGGTTGCGGTGTGCTGGGTTGTTATAATTGTATCAATGGGTACCTTGACCTGCTGGGCAGAAAGCCATTGTGTCCCAGTAAGCAAAAGAAATAGAAAGGATAAGAAGGTGTAGTTTTTAATCATAAGAGTAAAATTTGAGTAAATTGAAGTTTAAGGAATTACTAAAATTACAACTCTGTACCCATTTTACCTTTCTTCCTGCTAGAGAAACGTACGAATTACAAATATGAAAATTTCGATATCCCTTTAATTGGATTTTAGCAATGCCTGGCTCTTTTGACTGAATGACTCGCCATTTTTAAAAACCCAGTAGATGCGCTGCGTATTTTCAATATCCTCTAAGGGATTTCCTTCAATAATTACCAGGTCTGCTTTTCTGCCTGCTTTGATCGCTGGTATCTCTTTCTTTAAAAAGCGGGCACCATTTTGCGAAGAAGCGCGTAAAGCTTCAAGGGGGGAAAGGCCGGCATCTACGAGCGCTTTTAGTTCCAGATGTAGTGAGAAACCAGGATAAATGTAAGAATTATACGCCCCGCTATCAGAACCAGCAAGCAGTCCCACACCGGCAGTATTCAATTTGCCTGTAAGTTGAATGAACATACTGTCCAGTTTTTTGCGCATCTTTATAAACTCCGGCTTCGCATTCAGGGCACTTTTGATACGGCCATCATACGTTTTTTGAATACCCGGACCTATATAATTGTTTGTGAGGTACCCATCATAACTGTGATCATATTCATCTAAAAAGCTCAACGTATGACCTATATATAAGGTGGGTACCACGTAGACGTCTGCAGCAATAAGTCGGTCAAATTCTATCTGTGCAATACTATCGGAATAGGTCTGCATAACTTTATCAAGCGAAGACCAGAAGCTCAATTTGCGGTCTTTTACGGCATTTGTGATCTCAACCTCTTCTAAGGAGCAGCCTTTTAGTACATAATACAAATGTTCTATGGCGTCAATTCCGGCCTGTGTCGTTTCCTCTACGGTTACCGTAGATGGCATGTGACCACTGGTGATCATGCCACGTTTTTCAGCATTTTCTATGGTTTTAAGGTAATTTTCCCCAGATATCGTACTATCATATAACTTCACAAAATCCACGTTGAGTGCCTGTAAGGAATCAAGCGCTTTATTTATGCTTTTATCGTTAAAAACTTCAAGGGAACCTGGCCAGCGCGCCCGCCGACCATCAATTTTAGGACCGGAGGTATAAATGGTGGGACCCACATTTTCTCCCGAAGCAATTTCCTTTTGCCATTGCTGCACGGAAGAGGTAAGATCACCGCCTGCATCCCGTACGGTGGTAACGCCATTAGCAATATATAGATCCAGTAAATGCTCATTCTCTGCGATCAGACTGTCGCCCCCACGGAAATGCACATGATTGTCCCAAAACCCGGGAACAAGATATTTGTCTGTACCGTTGATCGATTTGCGGGCAAGCGATATCAAGAGATCTTTGGTTGAAACGATGGAGTGGATCGTATCCGCATTTATAAAAACCGATTGCCTGGGTATTATTTTACCGGTTTTTAGGTCTACGATATTGATATTATGCACGGCCACATCATAATCGGGCTCCCTTTTATTGCAACTCGATAGGATTGTTGCCGTTAAAAAGAAAAGAAGCAATTTTTTGAACATATAAAAATTCCTGAAGAGTACACGTTGTTTAAAAGTGGCGTAAAATAGTGAAAATTGAAGGGAATTATACTTTTGGTAAAGGGTTTTATTTCTATAAATCCTGAATTTAAAATTTGACGATTTCTTGAATGGCAGATGAAAGGGTCAATAAAAAATTGTAAAGAAAATAAATAATCCTAATCGCTACTCATAAAAATTTTTAATTACCTTTAAGAGGTTAGTATTCAGTTATTTGTCACATTATATTTTTTGTAAGCTGAATACTATACTTCAAAAGATCCAACCCTTTAAACCTAACGCCATGTATTCAAAAATTACCCGATTAGGCCTTGTTTTTGGCCTTTGTTCATTGTTTTTCTATTCTACGATCAGCGCCCAGTTGGTCACAAAAAATGTTGATGACGGTTCAGATGGCACCCTTCGGCAGGAAATCGCGGATACGCCACCGGGTGGAACCATAACTTTCGCAGCAGGCATAGAGACGATTTTATTAAATGAGGAGTTGTTGATTGAAAAAGAATTGACCATATCTGCAGATTCCACAATGCGGGTAAACCTTGATGCTCAAATGGGATCTCGCATATTTAATATTACAGAAGGGCCGGTGACCCTGAATAATTTGTCTCTGGTAAATGGTTTTACACCTCTGGATAACGGTGGAGCAATAAAGGCAAATAACACGGATATTATTTTGAACTTTATAGATATTAGTAACTGTCAGGCATCTAACGGAGGCGGTGTTTTCATTACGGGTGACTCTGATATAATGGTAAATTATGGAACTGTAAGTGAAAATATGGGCTACGTTCTTGGGGGAGGGTTTTATATTGAGGCAAAGAATGCAACTTTTACAAATGTTGTTGTTGATGGAAATGGCTCAGACAGCGCGGGTGGTGGTATTTATAATAGTGGGGGTAATTTGAATATTTCAAGCAGTACTATATCTAATAATTCTTTTACCTTCTCTACTGATGTTCGTAATGATGGGGCTGGTATTTATAATTCTGGGGGAAACTTAAATGTATTTAATAGTTTATTTTCCCATAATGATTCAAGAAATTTTGGTGGAGCAATCTATAGCACCTCAGGTAATTTCATTATAACCAACTCGCAGATAGATTCTAATTATGCGCAATTTGGTGGCGGTGGAGTAAGTGTGTTTTCCACGGAATCAATAATGTTTACTAATGTTTCTCTTAACGGTAATAGTGGTGAAAATCCCGTAGGAGGGCAAGGTAGAAATAATGGGGGTGCAATTTATGCGATGGATAACTCAAGTTTTATAATCAATGGCGGATTTATAGAAAATAATTCTAGTTACCATAATGGCGGTGGTATTGCTTTTGGCGGTGGGACTTTAATCACAAATGGAACTAGGATAGCTAATAATATAGCCAATATTGATGGTCTGGGTATAGGTGGGGGAGGTATATATTACGATTCGGGTCAACTTATTATCAATGCAGGAACACAATTCATAGAGAATAGTGTTTTCTCTAATAATAATACTGATTTTGAAGAAGGTGGTGGCGGGATACTTGTACAAGGTGAGGGTAGTCTTACCATAAACAGCCCTGTTGAAAATCCAGTGATCTTTCAGGGTAATGTAGGCTATGGAAGAGGAGGAGCAATCGCCTACGGGTCTGCGAAACCGCTTGATCTAAACAATGTGATTTTTACAGCAAATACAGCACTTTACGGTGGTGCATTACACACAATTGGAGCGGGTGCAATTAGTATTTTTGGTGGGGATTTTTCACGTAATGGACAGGGTGATTATTTAAGTAGGGAAGGTGGAGCTATATGGAATATTACAGCAACCCTGAATATAAATGAAACATTATTTTCGTCCAACTATGCTGACGATAAAGGTGGTGCACTCTACAACTACGGTGGCACACTCAACATTTCAAATAGCAGAATTACTCAAAACACGAGCTTTAACGGTCTTGGATTGGGTGGCGGTATTTTTAATGATTACGGTGGTAGCTTATCGATTTTTAATTCAGAGGTTTCTAATAATGGTGCAGTAAATGGAGGTGGTGGCATTACAGACGATTCTACTTTTGGCCAGGGTTCAGTAAATCTTAATCAGGTTGTGATAAGAAACAATTATGCAAATGGCCAGAGCGGTAAGGGTGGCGGTCTCTATTTTATAGGAAATGCGAACGCAGTGCTGAAGTCCGTTGAAATTTCTGACAACAATGCAGATAATCAAGGTGGAGGGATTTGGAATGGTGCAACCACTATTAATTGTACAACAAGTACCATTTCAGGTAATTTTACTTCCGGTGCAGAACTTGAGGAGTCTAATGATGGTAATGGCGGCGCGATCTACAATTTTTCAGGCTCTATCTTTATTGGCGCTTCCACAGTAGTTATGAATAATGCAGATGGAAATGGCGGAGCGATGTATAACGGTTCAGCGGCAACTACAACCTTAAAAAACACAATCGTGGCTTTGAACACTGCAGAAGAAGGAAACAATCTTGCCGGTGAAACTTCTTTTATTTCCGCAGATTATAATCTAATAGGCGAAGATGATTTAAACCTTTTCCCCGCCATGTCAAATGATCTGGAAGGAACTTCTGAAAATCCGATAAATCCTATGATTAATGTATTGGCAGATAATGGCGGTTATACAAGAACTCACGCACTACTGGAAGGATCGCCTTCATTTAACGCCGGTAATCCCATTGATACTTTCCCAGATCAGCGAGGGGAAATGGTCTTCGCGGGTAGGAGGGATATCGGTGCGTTTGAGGCTCAGACCGAATTAAGTCTTGAAACAATCACCAGAATCAGTAAAAGTACATTGTATCCCAACCCATCACAGCATGGCGATGTGCAGCTAACCTTAGCAGAACCTATGATAGATGAGGTCAACATTTCAATAATCGAAATAGGCTCCGGGAAGTTGATTTCCGAACAACTGGGTAAATCGGGTACAAACACCTTAAAAACGGCCAATTTAATGTCTGGATTGTACCTGGTTCGATTGGTTGCCAAGAACAAAGTGGAAAGCTTAAAGCTTCTTGTTTCCAATTAAAAAAAAGTATTTTTAAAACAAAACGCCCCGATTTTAGATAAAATCGGGGTGTTTTTATTATTTTTTAATCAATAAAACAGGGTTTTAGGCATTTTCAGTTGACGCTGTTTTCTTTTCCATTTTCTTTCCTTGAAGCGGGATTTGATGCTTTAATAAATCTTCAAAGGTTTCGCGTTCGCGTATGAGTTGAGCTTTGCCATCTATAAAAAGCACTTCGGCCGGTCTATAGCGGGAGTTGTAGTTACTTGCCATTGAGAAACAATAAGCGCCCGCATTTTCAAAAGCGAGAATATCACCTTCGGTTATTTCGGCAATACGTCGGTTTGAGGCAAATGTATCCGTCTCGCAAATGTAGCCTACCACAGAATAGAAGCGTTCCCTTCCTTCTGGGTTTGAAATGTTATGAATGTGATGCTGCGAACCATAAAGCATAGGCCGTATTAAATGGTTAAAACCACTGTCCACCTGAGCAAAAACAGTTGAGGTGGTCTGTTTTACCACATTGACGCTTACTAAAAACCTTCCTGCAGCACTCACAAGAAATTTCCCCGGTTCAAAAGCAAGTGTCAGGGGTTTGCCGTAGTCTTTTTCAAAGGCATTAAAACGAGTTGCCAGTTTATCGCCCAGTTCTTCAATATTGGTTTCAATATCCCCTTCGTTGTAAGGGACTTTAAAACCACTTCCAAAGTCTAAAAATTCAAGATTTTCAAAGTGGGAAGCGGTATCGAAAAGTATTTCTGCTGCGTGCAGAAAAACGTCAATATCAAGTATGTCGCTTCCCGTGTGCATGTGAATACCGTTGATGTGCATTCCCGTATTTTCTACAATACGCAACAATAACGGAATCTGATGTATGGATATACCAAATTTACTATCTATGTGCCCCACGGAAATATTGGCATTTCCGCCAGCCATTACATGTGGATTGATACGTACGCAAACGGGGGTTTTGGGATGACGCGTCCCAAATTGCTCCAGGATGGAAAGATTGTCAATATTGATCTGCACGCCGAGCTTTGCAACCTGTTCAATTTCAGAAAGGGAAACACCATTTGGCGTAAAAATAATATGTTCTGCGGGTACACCTGCGGCAAGTCCCAGACGCACTTCCTGAGCAGAAACCGTATCCAGGCCTGCACCCTGTTCTTGTAGTAATTGCAATATTGCAATATTGGACAGGGCTTTGACCGCATAATTTATACGCAGGTTTTCTACCTTATTGAATGCGTTTTTTAAACGCTTGTACTGGGATTGTATAACCGCTGCGTCATAAACGTAAACGGGGCTATCATATTCTTTTGCAACGGCAAGCAGGTCTTTATGGGTCATGGTGTTCTTTATTACAGCGCTTTAACAAGTGCGCAAAGCTACTATAGAAAAAAACATTTTTAGGTTTTAATGAACAAAAACTTTGCTTTATGGGTTTGGTGAAGCCTGTTTCATGAAGTAACTTGCTTAGCGACAAAAATATTCCCTATGAATACTACGCTTGCTTTATTTCCTTTAGAAATGGTGGTTTTCCCGACGGAAAAGCTCGCGCTCCACATTTTTGAAGCGCGCTATCAACAATTGATACAGGATTGTATAGAGGAGGAGATGACCTTTGGTATCCCCGCATTTATCAATAAGGAAATGCGCTATGGCACCGAAGTGAAATTAGTAGAAGTGGTAAAACGCTACCCTTCCGGGGCAAGTGACGTGATCTGTGAAGGTTTGCGCAGTTTTACCGTAAAGTCTTTTACGCCCACACTGGGTGAGAAACTCTATGCCGGTGGGAAAGTTCGTTTTTTATCAAATAATGATGATGGGACCGCTTCGCAAAGACTGCGGTTCTATACTTTGGTCAAAAATCTTTACGACGCCCTTGATGTTGTCCTGCCAGAATTTGATCCGGGCCTGGTGACCAGCTACTCTTTTGCGCATAAAATTGGGCTTTCGCTTGAGCAGGAACTTAAAATGTTGAATATGACCGAAGAGTCTGATCGTTTCGCCTTTTTGATAGATCATTTATCGGTTACGGTTCCCGTCATTCAGCAGATCAATAAGACCAAAGAATTGATTCAATTAAACGGACATTTTAAGAATTTTGATCCACTTGATTTTGCCGATTATAAGATTCAGGATGAATAATAGGTTTAATAAGGCCTAAAATCGGGATATATGCCTAAAATCTGTTGCATTTCGACCGAAATCGCTATTTTTACAACATAATTTTTAACCAGTAGAAACGCCTTAAGATGAATATACACGAATATCAAGGAAAAGAGATATTAAGCAGTTTTGGAGTGCGCATTCAGCGCGGCCATGTTGCCACAACCCCGGAGGAAGCCGTAGCAGCGGCAAAAAAACTTACCGAAGAAACCGGTACGGGTTGGCACGTGATCAAAGCGCAGGTACATGCTGGTGGCCGCGGTAAAGGCGGCGGCGTAAAACTTGCCAAAGATTTAAAAGAGGTTGAACAAATTGCCGGTGACATCATCGGGATGAACCTTGTAACGCCCCAGACTTCAAAAGAAGGTAAAAAAGTACATCAGGTACTTATCGCAGAGGATGTTTATTATCCTGGTGATAATGAGCCGGAAGAATATTATATGTCTGTTTTGCTCAACCGTGCGACCGGGAAAAACATGATCATGTATTCCACTGAAGGTGGTGTGGAGATTGAAAAGGTTGCTGAAGAAACACCTGACCTTATATATCACGAAGAAGTTGATCCTGCCGTAGGCCTTATGCCTTTTCAGGCGCGCCGCGTTGCATTTAACCTTGGTTTGAGCGGTACTGCTTTCAAGGAAATGACAAAATTCGTAACGGCTTTGTACAAAGCTTATGAAAATTCTGATTCTTCCCTTTTTGAGATCAACCCGGTCCTTAAAACAAGTGATGATAAAATACTTGCAGTAGATGCAAAGGTTTCCATAGATGATAATGCGCTTTTCCGTCACAAAGATTACGAGGCGATGCGCGATAAGCGTGAGGAAAACCCAGTAGAGGTAGAAGCTAAAGCTGCCGGACTCAATTATGTAGACCTTGATGGAAATGTAGGTTGTATGGTAAATGGCGCCGGACTAGCGATGGCCACTATGGACCTTATCAAACAAGCTGGTGGAGAACCTGCCAACTTTCTAGATGTGGGTGGTACCGCAGATGCTGAACGTGTGGAAACCGCTTTTAAATTGATTTTAAAAGATCCCAGCGTTAAGGCGATCCTTGTAAATATCTTTGGTGGTATCGTGCGTTGCGACCGCGTAGCTCAGGGTATTGTTGATGCTTATAAAAATATGGGCAATATTGAAGTGCCTATTATCGTACGCCTTCAGGGAACAAATGCAGACATCGCAAAAGAATTGATAGACACCAGTGGTCTTGACGTCCAGAGCGCGATAGAGTTTCAGGAAGCTGCAGATAAAGTACATGCAGTCCTTGCTTAAGCAATAAAGAATTTCCGCATTGCGGAATAAACAAAAAAAGCCTTCGGTATATATGCCGAAGGCTTTTTTTATGGTGCCAAATGTTGTGTTTTTGTTAATTTGGAAAAATACTGTAACAGTTCTTCCGGTTGGTTCGTCTATTAAGTACATCAATCAAAAATCAAACACTATGAACACAATCACCAAATTAGGGCTCACCGCAGCGCTCGCAGTAAGCAGTTTTTCATTTGCAAATGGTAATCCACCCAGCGGTGTAAAACCGCTGAGCATTTCGGCTGAAATATCAGAACTCCTGGGCAAAAATGCAATTGCGGTAAAAGAAGTAAGTACGATTCAGGTAACTTTTGTGGTCAA
The DNA here is from genome assembly GCF_000733945.1 of Flavimarina sp. Hel_I_48. Classification (NCBI taxonomy): domain Bacteria; kingdom Pseudomonadati; phylum Bacteroidota; class Flavobacteriia; order Flavobacteriales; family Flavobacteriaceae; genus Flavimarina; species Flavimarina sp. Hel_I_48. The sequence continues at coordinate 12,403 of NZ_JPOL01000001.1, read as the reverse complement.
CTCAGATTACGAAATGGTTATTACTGACGTAGACACAGACAATCCGGAAGTGGAGCAGTTCATCAAAAGCAGTTTAAACTACAAAAAACTGAAAGCCAAAGCTAAAAAGGGACAGCGCTACTTTTTACAGGTAACCTTTAAAATCTAGTTAATCACTCGATTTTTTACCTGAAAACATCAATTTTTAAGCTTTTTTCGTCATTTTTTTGATGGAAAAGGCTTTTTAAATTTGTTTCGTTATGGTCACAATTTGATATTCATATTCACTTTCCCAATGATACTTTTAAGCAGCTTTTCCGGTAGGAGTTCGTCGTTTTATTTAAGCGCAACGATTACTTAATAAAGTATTAAAAATTCTTTTACTCACTGGGAAAGGGGTAATTTGGTATACTTAAAAAATCAATTATGCCAGATAAAATAAACGAACAGAAACCTGAAGATACCAAGATTGTCAAAGACAAAAACGATAAAACGGGTAATTTTATCTTTCAAAATACTAAGATAACCAAGGCAGGTTTAGTGATTATAGTAATATTCCTGATAATTTTAGTATTGGGGGTTGTCTTCTCCGGAGTCTGGTTGGGCAACTAAATACTGGATTAAAAGCGAATCCAATTTCCATCCTATTTCTTGCATTTTATGCGAAATTTAGATGGAAATTGGTCTTTTATAGCCTATTTAAGCCATTTCTTTCACCTGCTCCTGCATTCTCTTAATGCGATCGCGCAACTTGGCCGCTTCCATAAAGTCGAGTTCTTTAGCTGCGGTTTCCATTTGTTTACGCGTATCGCGGATGAGTTTCTCCAGTTTTGGTTTGCTGAGGTAGTCCGTTTCTGGTTCTGCCGCCAGGTTTGTCAATTCTTCCGCTTCAAATTTGAATTTCTCCTTTTTCGCTAACGCGCTTTGCAGCGATTTCTTGATAGCGACCGGTTTTAAGTTGTGTTCCGTATTGTAATTAATCTGTTTTGTCCTTCGGTAATTAGAATCATCAATAGTTTCCTGCATACTATTGGTAATCTTATCCGCATACATGATTGCGAGTCCGTTTATATTTCTTGCCGCCCGGCCTATGGTTTGGGTAAGCGACCTGTTGCTGCGCAAAAAACCTTCTTTATCCGCATCCAGGATTGCGACAAGGGAGACTTCCGGTAGATCCAGACCTTCCCGCAATAAGTTTACGCCCACGAGCACATCAAAGATTCCCTTCCGTAGATCAGACATGATTTCAACACGTTCCAACGTGTCAATATCCGAGTGTATATAACGCGTCCTTATATCTATCCTTGTCATGTATTTTGTCAATTCTTCGGCCATACGTTTCGTCAGCGTAGTAACCAGCGTACGCTCGTCTTTTTCGTTCCGCTTGTGGATTTCTTCAATAAGATCATCAATTTGGTTGAGGCTGGGGCGCACTTCCACCGGGGGATCGAGTAGGCCGGTAGGGCGAATGATCTGTTCCACATAGGTACCTTCAGACTTTTGAAGTTCGTAATCTGCCGGGGTGGCGCTCACATAAATTACCTGGTTTTGCATCGCCTCAAATTCCTCAAATTTCAGCGGGCGGTTGTCCATCGCGGCGGGCAGCCTGAAGCCGTATTCGACCAGGTTTTCCTTCCTACTACGGTCACCACCGTACATGGCGCTCACCTGTGAAACGGTAACGTGGCTTTCATCAACGACCATAAGGTAATCCTCTGGGAAATAATCCAGAAGACAGAACGGGCGCGTACCCGGCTCGCGACCGTCCAGATAACGCGAATAGTTTTCTATACCCGAACAGTACCCGAGTTCGCGAATCATTTCAAGGTCAAAGTTGGTGCGCTCCTCCAGTCGTTTTGCTTCCAGCGGTTTTCCTATTTCCTGAAAATAATCGGTTTGCTTTTTAAGATCGAAACCTATCTGATCAATCGCCCCCTGCAATCGCGCCGGACTGGTCACAAACATATTTGCCGGATAAATATTCAGGCGTTCATATTTTTCCAGTATTTCATTCGTATTTACGTCAAAAGCTTCAATATCTTCAATCTCATCACCAAAGAAATGAATTCGGAATGCATGATCTGCGTATCCCGGAAAAACATCAACCGTATCCCCTTTTATACGGAAATTACCACGGTTAAAATCACCTTCCGTACGGCTATAAAGGCTTTGTACAAGCCGTTTAAGCAATTGCGTCCTGGAAATATCCTGATCTTTTGCGATGGAAACCACATTCTTCTTGAATTCCACCGGATTCCCGATACCATAAAGACAGGAAACCGAAGCAACCACGATCACATCCCGCCTACCAGAGAGTAGGGAAGACGTTGTGCTCAGGCGCAGCTTTTCAATTTCTTCATTGATTGAAAGATCCTTTTCTATATAGGTGCCAGAACTGGGAATAAAGGCTTCCGGTTGATAATAATCATAGTAGGAAACAAAATATTCTACCGCATTCTCGGGAAAAAAGGCTTTGAACTCGCTATAAAGTTGGGCAGCAAGGGTTTTATTATGTGCCAGGACCAGCGTGGGCTTTTGGGTTTCTTCGATAACATTTGCCACGGTAAAGGTCTTACCGCTACCGGTAACACCAAGTAAGGTCTGGTAGCGTTCTTTAGCGTCCAGGCCATTAACCAGTTGTTTTATGGCAGAAGGCTGATCGCCGGCAGGTTTAAATTCAGAGTGTAAGGTAAATTTCAAGGGAGTACAATTTTCTTACGAATTTACGGCTTTTACCCAGCATTTAAAAACCGATAAAAAGGACCCTATTTGATCTTTAAAATGGCTAAAATCTATCCAAAATCAATATTATCTCTTCAAGGTAAAATGCGACTTAAACTCCCGTCCATCCTCAAGTTTTACATAAAACCAATAATCATCACTGGGCAGACTGTAACCATTAAAAGTACCGTCCCAACCTTCAGAAAGCGGATTGAGTTCTTTTAATAATTTACCATAACGATCAAAAATTCGAATACTGGTTCCCGGCTGAACACTTTCATTAATCCCTTTGACTTGCCAGCGATCGTTATATCCGTCACCATTGGGGGTAAAAAATTTATCAAAACCGATGACATTAAATTCCTGTTGCGCCGTTCCGCAGCCCTGTGTGGCCCTAACAAATACCGTATAAAAACCGGGCAACAGATTTGTAAATACATTACTAGCTTGATACGGTCCATTCTCGTTGAGGGCAAATTCAAAATCGCCCGTTCCACTTATGGTAATGATCGCTTCATTGTTATCTGTAGCGTCTGTGACTGCTATATTTTCGATTGTGGCAACCGTGCGCGGTTCTATACGAACGCTCCTTGAACGAGAGCAACCGGTCGTCGTATTGGTTACCGTTAGGGTATGTTCGCCTTGTAGGTTAGTCACCAGCTCTGGTGTGTTCTGGCCGGTGGGCATCCATAAATAGGAGTAGGTTTGACCAGGATCAAGATCATACTCCGGACTTATGGTCACCAATTCAGAGAGATTTGCACAAATAACTTCATCGGTAAGGGGAGAAACGGCTGGGAGCGGGAAAACTTTTAAAATCACGGTACTTATTGCGAAGCATTGCTCATTGCTTTCCAGACGGGCAAAAATAGTGTCCGTAAAGGGTGTTGAGTTTTTATATTCTAAAAGAAGTTCTTCCGTCGCATCTTCAAGCAGGGCGCCCGTGCTACTCGCGTAATATGTGATGTTGATATCAGGTGACTGTCCCGCCAGTAGTTGATCATTCGCATCGGTTAGATCAAATGCGGCAAAGCCGGTATCGTCGCTATCGCAAGTTGTGAGCAGCGCAGTATTCGCCTGGGTACTGCTGACATTAAGTTGGAAGGGCGCCACAAGGGAGCACGATGCAAAATTGTCAAAATAGGCATAAAGTGTTTGCCGGGGTCTGGCATTTGCATATCCTATGGGATCAATGGCCTGTACGGTATCATTGATTTGAGCTGCGGCAATATCGTCATAATAGTGAACAGTAAAGGAAGGGTCAGTGCCTATAACTTGTTTTTCTATCTGGGTCAGGTTGAATATACTCAATCCATCAGCGGTGGCCGCATCTTCACATTGGGAAAGGATGAGGGGCTCCTCTGGCAAAACAGGAGTGCGGTAAAAGTTTACACTGGCAAGACCTACCCGTGGACACGTACCGTCCCTCAAGTCGATGCTCAATTGATATTCATCTGTATGGGGCAAGGGTTCGTTAGATCCCAACGCTATAATAAGTTCATTGCTGGTCGCACCTATAAGATCTACTCCATTTCTTGACCATTGATAGTCCGCACCGGAGATTTCATTGTACTTCAAGGTATAGGTCTCGTCCTCGCAAAGGTTCAAAACCGAAGTGCTGATATTATTTTGTATAATATCAACACGGTTGAACAATGACTGGTTAAAAGGGGGTAGGCCCTGATTGCTTTTTCCAGTTCCCAGATTGATGGCTTTGTCCATGTAATTACAGGCGGCACCTTTTTCATTTGGGTTTTCAATTACAGAAAGATAAGGTAGACCTTCAAAATAGGTGCTGCTCATACTCCGGTAAATTTTTCCGTCAGGGCCCAGTTGTAAACTGCTTCTATAAAGTGTTTGATTGTCAACAACGTAAGTGCTTCCATTTATACTGTTACTTTCAAGGTCGTATTGCCTTATAACCGAAATAAATTCGCTGGCGAGGGCATTTGTAGGAAGGTCATTATAACTGGTCGTATAGAGAAAACGGTTGTTAGGCGAAAATTCAACACCATACGAATCGCGTACGGCCTCGTAAAAACCTATGCTCTCTTCGTTACTCACCTTCCCGGTAAGCGAATTGAAGTCCAGTAGATAGAGACCGGACACTCCATTGGCACACGCAAGTTTTTTACCGTTTGGCGAGAACTTTAAATTTCCGCGGGGATCGCCTACCTGCATTCCCGTGGTTGATTTTACGGGTGTGGTGCTAACGCCATCTTCGGTAATGGCATAGGCGTAGAACGTATTAAAATTGTAATAGGAATCGATATTTGGCACTTTGGCAAGGCTTGTGGAGAGCGTAACCATCCATACCGTATTACTGTCGCAACCCATCACCACTGCGCTAAGCTTTTCCGCAGAAAAATCAATTAGGTGTATATTTTTTTCAGTAACCTCTCCATTCGGGTTGTTACTAAAGTCGACTATGGAGTAATTAACGCCATCAGTGACCAGTGGGCCATTCATAACCTCTTGTCCCACCTCGTCTACCGTAAACACGTAATAAATATCGTTATTTAGAGGTTTAGGGATGATGATGGCAGATTGTGTACTGGAACTACTTCCAGTCAGTCCCGTGCCATTGCTCATTATAGTCCCATCTGCCTGGTAGATCACACTACCGTCAGTATAGAACAGGAGTTGGCCGTTATCATTGGAAATGCTGGAACAGCCTTCTAAGGTATTCAGCGCGCCATTGGTCAAAACCCTGGGCGGGGAAGTTTCAAAAGAAATTCCCGCCCCGCTTCCAAAATACCAATTGTTGGCCGCACCCTGACCAAGGCACAGACGCAATCCCGAAAATAATAGAACGAAAAGTAAAGTTGGTTTCATAATGAAACACTAAAATACTATAAATCACGCTTTTTCAGAAGGGAAAGGGTACCATATATAAAAAGGAATATCCATAAACTGGCGATCAGCACCTCGTACCAGTGCAGCGCATAATCAACACCTATATTTGCCTGTAACTGGTTAGCAGCAGCCTGTACAAAATCCAACCGTTCTACGGGACGGTCTATCAAATTAGACATCGCTTCCAGCGGAAAAAACTGAAGTATTGCCTTTGAAATATCAGCGCCCAGCTGATAGCGGAAGATCCCATAGAAAATGTTCTCTATGATCCACCAAACAAAAAGAAAGCCCAGTGCAAATGCAGAACGTTTGACCAGTACACCCAGAAACAAGCAAAAGGAAAAGAAGGCGACCAACTTTAAAAAGTAGGCGAAAACAAAACTTACCTCGCGGGTCACGATACTGAATTCAGTATAATCTGAAAACGAGTAACCCAGAATGAGTGTCAGAATAAATACGAAAATTGCGGAAAGCAATGAGAACGCAATAACCGTATAAAATTTAGAGAGCACAAACTCTTTTTTGCTCAAACCATCTATTAAATTTTGCTTGAGCGTACGGTTGCTATATTCATTGGACATCATGGAAACAATGACGATCGCCAGAAAAAATTTGAGCATTGAAGCGATGTAGGTCGTAAAATGCCAAATGATAGGGAAATTGAATATTCCCATATCTGCAACGCTTATCTCCCTGCCGCCCAGACTGAATTTAATAGATGTTACAAGTGCAATGAGAGAAAGCAATATAAAATAAGCAAGTGCCAGAATTTTTGAAGAACGGCTGTGTTTAAGTTTGTAGAATTCTATTTGTAATAATCGAAGCATGGTCAATTCTAGTTTAGGTTGTTTGTAAGCTGCAAAAATTGCTCTTCAAGACTCTCTTTTCTCTTCACAAGATGGGTGAGCGCTATGCCGTTGTCAAAAAACTGCCTGTTGAGATCCTGAGCCGCCAGTGGATTTTTTAGTACTGCCGTTATTAAACCATTTTCTTCCTTTATTTGGCCAAAATCAGGATGGTTTTGGATCAAATTGGTCAATTCCACCATATTTTCGGCTTTAAGTTCAAAAAAGCCATTGTTTACATTGAGCTCATCTACGGGACCGGCATACAGTTTAACTCCATTGCGAATGATAACGACATGGCTACAGACTTTTTCAACCTCGTCAAGTAAGTGGGAGGCGAGAAGGATTGTGGTGCCAGTAGCCGCAATTTTTCTGATGATCTCCCGTATTTGGTGAATTCCCTGAGGGTCGAGACCATTTGTGGGTTCGTCCAGAATGAGAATTTCAGGATCATTGAGCAGGGCAGAAGCAATCGCAAGCCGCTGTTTCATACCCAGCGAAAAACTACTGAATTTGCTCTTCTTCCGGTCTAAAAGACCTACAATTTGAAGCTTTTCATCAATTTTCTCAGGCTTTACGTTCTTGATGCTGCACACAAGCTCTAAGTTTTGCGCCGCGGTCATATACGGGTAAAAGTTGGGATGTTCAATAATAGCACCTACATGCTTAAGCGCCTCGTGCGTGGAAGTGCCGCCATCAAACCATTTAAAAGTCCCACTAGTGGGATTCACGACGTTAAGTACCATGCCCAGGGTAGTGGATTTCCCGCTTCCGTTAGGTCCCAGAATACCATAAACGTTGCCCTGCTCTATAGTAAAAGAAAGGTCGTTTACCGCTTTCACGTTGCCATAGCGTTTAGAGAGGTTATTAAGCGTTAGGATTTTTTTCAAAACAGAATGGTTTAAATTGAACTCAGCACATGAAATTCATGTTGTTACTACAAGACGAGCATCAAGTGCATTTGTTACACCGCTTTCTTATCTTTACAAAAATGCAAATAAAATGAAGGACAGATTGATGTCAAAGAAGAAACCCACGTATCCCGTAAGCGATAAGCTTCAGGAATATCTCATAAGATACAACCGTGATACCAAGATACCGGTGTTTTACGATGATCTTCTGCGCTTTTCGGGAGGGGTGAGCGTTTATGACAAGAACGATAACGACACCCTCTGGATAAGTGTTTATTATCCAGATCACGAGCGGGAAGAATTAGAGTCAAGTCTCAAACAGGTTTATACCATTTTGCATTCTGATGGTAATAAAAATATACTCCCTTTCTTAAAAGTAGCGGCGATTGACTATTGCACGTTTGGGAACTCAAAACCCTTCCGTATAAAGATAAAGAATATTTTTAACGACAACTATACTTATTTTTATGTAAAAAAAGCAGATGCCAGTCGGGTTTATGGTCTGGAACTGGAACATATTTTATCCCCTAACCGAATCAATTTTTTGGTTTACAAAGACACTTTGATCGAAGAGCACATTGCCGGGATTGCTGGTGATGTTTTTATAGATGAATATCTGGAGACCTGCGATGATGTGGGTAAATCACAGATTGCAAAAGAATTTGTAAAATTTAACGAGCGCTGCATGATCCTGCTTCTGGGAGATATGCGTTCTTATAACTATGTGGTAATTCCCACACATGACTTTGACCATATCAAATATAAAATTCGGGCTATAGATTTTGATCAGCAGTGCTATGAAGGTAACTTTAAGGTATATAGACCTCATATCTTCAAGGAAAACTTTAAGATGGTAAATCTTGTTTCAAATCGTTTGGGAAACAATTCCATAGAGCAGTATAGAGAAGAGGAACGCGCTGTACTGGCCAAACGGATCAAAACTTCCAAGACACGCCTACGCAAATTACTTAAATGTATGCGCATGGATCAAATATCAAGTAAAGAGAACTTGCAGGAGTTGCGTGGCCAGTTGTATGATTACACCACAGACCCAAAATTTAAGAGGGCCCGCTCTATGGGACAGATCGTAACCACCGCACTGGAGTTTGTGATGCGTAATTATGAAGATATAAGTATGAAACGCCTTATGGACGCCGCTTATTAAAAAACCAAACCTTCTGAAAGTTGCTTTTAATATGCGATTTTCAGAAGGTTTGGATGGTTTTAAAAAGATAAAATCTTAGCCTTTGCTTTTCTCTTCTTTGTTGAAGTACACGAGATAATAATACATCTGCCGCTCTTCATCCCAGCCTTTTTCCATAAATTTTTCTGCGCTTTCTGTATTGATAAAATCCATTTTGATCTGGATGTTGGTATCCAGGTCAATAACGTTCCGTATTTTTTTTCGGGCAGCAGAAACGGCCGTGTTTGCGATAGGGAAGGTGGTAAGGTCTTCTATTTTGTATTTTGGTGCGCGTTCCAGCTTGTAGTTGTTGAATTCTGGAACTAATGCGGGATTTTCCATGACCTCGTTCATAAATGCGCTTTCTTCAAAATTGTCGTTTTTTGCGAAATGGTTGACCGCCCGGTTCATGAACATCACTTCTTCTTTTTTGTCTTCGGCGGGAAGCACGACATCCTTGGCGAAATCCTGACAGAATTTGAGGTACTTTTTGGTGTAAAAATTTTCGTCGGCCAACTGGTCAACACCCAGAAAATTCTCCAGCCAGTACTTCGTATCGTACCGGTTAGAATCGCTGGAAAGGATTTTATAACCGTCTTCTGTGTTTTTATTCAGGATCAGGCAGCCTTTGTCTAATTTATTAAGGTTTACCCCTTGCTCAAGCATCATTTGCAGATTTTTATCCGCCTCATTGAACTGTAAAAACTCCTGCTTTAATTCTGATTTAAAGATACCTATGGCATCAATTTTTTCATTATCTGACATTACATTGCTCAGATAGGCAACATAAACCTCACCCGGTTTGATATGCGGGTGGCTGCTCTGCTCATAAAGCAGTTTTGCGATCTCAATAGAATTCTCATGCGCGGTCCTTGGGTCTGTAAAAACGTTTTTAACCAAAGTATGCAGCGGGTGAAATTCCAGATCAGCTTCATGTACGAATTGGTAATAGTTTTCTTCTTTTTCCCGAAAGGGCTTAAAGAAAAACTCTTTGATAAGCGGTGTGATCTCATCGTTGAGCTCATAGGGCTCATTTGAAATAAAAGCACCCTCAGCCCTGCTTTTATTGCCCACACGGTGTATGGAAAGATTGTCAATGTGTGCGGAATATAAATTGATCATAGGCTTGGGTGTATGGTTCGGTTAAAAAGTATAAGGGGCGAAAATGCCTGTATAAAGTAAGTTGTAAAATGTAGGATGAAACTGCCGATTGAAACTAAGAACTGCCAACTCCCCCTTCGGGAGCCGGGTGGATTTAATTCCAGTTTTCGTCAAAACCTAGATTTTCAAGATCATCCATATCATAATCATCTTCAAAATCCATGGCATCCATATCGTCGTCGTCATCCTCGTCACCAGAAAAATCTGCTGGCGGCGCTTCCGCGGGAACCTGGCCGTGAGCGAATAAAAGATTGGGATAGCGCTCACCATCTTCGAGTTCCACAATTTCCGCAAGTTCCACAAAAAATGTCCAGAGGCTGAGAAAGTCGTAAACATAGATAAGACGCGTTTCATCCCTGCTTACCACATCTTCAATGAGCGTGGCCTGCATGGTGCGCAGGGGATCCTTGGTTTCTTCCATATCAAATAGCGGGATTTCCTCCTGCTGGCGCCACTCATCGTCGCTCGTAAAGAAGGAAGCGACTTCCATCCCGTCAAAACCGAAAGATTGTGTGATGCAATTGTGAAAATCCTCAAGCGTTGCTTCCTGCTTGATTTCTATATCCCTGAAAATGTCTTCTTTTGCGTCTAAAATTACCCGAAAACGATAGATCATACCTTAATTTTTTTGGAAAGGCAAAGATACGATTTAAGCATTATCTGCCAATCGTACCGTAGGCTTTTCTTTGAAGGATGTAAGCAGGACATAACTCTGTAAACCAAACATAACCGAAGCAATTACCAGGTGTGCCGGCTGGGAGAGTATGGGGAATTCAAAATAGTACATTAAAATACCGGTAATAATTTCAAGTCCAATGAGGGCAACGATCCAATTCATAAGGCCATGACCTAGTTTTTTGTTCCTATTAGTGTAAAATAAATAGAGGTTCAGTACAAAGACCAGAACAGAAAACGACCGGTGAATATAAAAAGTAAGTTCGGGATGTTGCAACCAGATGGATCTTGCGGAATAGCCCACAATATCGATTTGTTCATCTACATGCTGGCGCACCTGTGTTCCTAAAACGATCTGGATGAGGCTTAGCACCAGTGCCGTGATCATGCCCCATTTAAAGTTCGCGTCAAATTTAAAATCCGTTTTCCTTTCACGCACCAGGTAGCGCAGGTAAATCAATAGCAATACGATTAGCAGCGCCACGATCATATGCAGCGTGATACGTACCGGTGCCAGAACCGAATATACAACCGTAGCCCCTAGCCAACCCTGAAAACCCATCATAAAAACGGCCAGAAATGATAGTAAAACGATACGTTTGGACTTTTTCCAGTATCGCAGGCTTAAGACAGCCATGATAAGTACTGCAATACCGGCCAATGCGCCAGCTAGGCGGTTAATGTATTCAATCCAGGTGTGCCAGGGATTGAAAGTCGCATAATCGTGTTTGGTGTAAGGCTCCCAATTTGCTGCGTTGAACGTATCTGCTGAAGTAAAGTCTGCTTTTGAAACCTGAAGGGAAGTCTCATGTATGATGACCTGACCTTCAAAATAATCATGTTCTGGTTTAAAGAGAAGTTCGCTCTCTTCCGTTGGCGGAATTAGATAACCAAAGCATTTTGGCCAGTCCGGGCAGCCCATGCCGCTTCCGGTCATACGTACTACCGCTCCGGCAACGATAACCAGGTAAACCAGTACTAAAGAAATAATCACAAATTTTTTATACATGGATCCTGAATCTATTTTCCGAAGATTTATTCAATTATTGGCCAAATTTGAAGCAAAAACCTCGGATTTATAGGTCATTTTTGGCGTTTTTATTCGCATTTCAAATAGGAACTAAATAGCGATAAATTCCTTCGGAAAAAAAACATAATTTTTTTTATTCCAAACATTCAATATATCACCAAAATCTGCCGAAAAAGGCTAAAAAGTGCTTGGTTTTCAACAAATTTACCAATTCTAAAGCCGGACTTCCAGTCCTATTTCTTTGCCTTTTTTAAGCATGAATTCGTACGCTTTTTCATAATCATTCGGTATTTCCCCTTCCAGAATCGCTTCTTTAATCGCATCCTTTATGACACCTATTTCCCGGGAAGGTTTTAGTCCAAAGGTGGTCATGATTTCCTCTCCACTTACCGGCGGCTGAAAATTGCGTACATGGTCCCGTTCTTCGACTTCCTGTATTTTATCGCGCACCAACTTGAAATTGTTGTGGTAGCGCTTATAACGTTTGGGGTTTTTTGTTGTAATATCTGCTTCGCAGAGCGTCATGAGGCTTTCCAGATCATCGCCCGCATCAAAAATGAGCCTGCGCACCGCGCTGTCTGTCACAAAATCTTCAGCAATCACAATGGGCCTGGAACTCATAAGCACCAGTTTTTGCGTGAATTTCATTTTTTCGTTCAGTGGCATTTTGAGGCGTTTGAACAGTTTGTAGACCATTTTTGAACCTACAAATTCATGACCATGAAAGGTCCAACCTATTTTTTTGTCAAAACGTTTTGTGGGAGCCTTGCCTATATCGTGCAACATGGCCGCCCAGCGCAACCAGAGATCTTCCGTGTGTTCGGCAATATTATCAACAACTTCCAGCGTGTGGTAGAAGTTGTCCTTATGGGTTTGACCTTCCTTTTCCTCAATCCCTTTTAGTGCGGTAAGTTCTGGCAATATGATAGCTAGCAGGCCGGTCTTTTCTAATAAAAGAAAGCCTTTAGAAGGTTTTGCGCAGCACATTATTTTGTTGAGTTCCTCAACGATACGTTCGCGGGTGATGATTTTTATACGCTCC